>NZ_JBARZC010000612.1:0-1675 GCF_049649345.1 Henriciella sp.
GACCAGGCCCTCCTCCGTGATCGTAATGGCAGCGCTCGTGCTCACCGGCTTACCGTCTCGAAAGTAAACGATAAACGCGACGGACGGCTCTCGGATCCCGGCTACGTCGTACAAGGTGACTGACGGCGAGCACGACACCAGACCAGCCGCGAGCGCAAGTATGTTCAAAAGGCACTTCACGGTAGCTGCAGGTCAGCATACCGCAACAGCGCATTGTCGCCGCTCAGCCAGACACGATTTTCGTGGAGCTGAACATTCGTTGTCAGTGCGGATGCGGCAGGGCCCGGGAAGCGAATGAGAGATGTGCAGTCTGTGTTGTCGAGGTCGACCACGAGCAGGTCGGCACACACGTCCATCGCGATAATAGCGAACCGGTTTTGGTAAATGACGATATCGGCCAGGCTGTTAGCCACGACGTCGCCCCCTTCTTGGCAGCGAAACCCGGGCGGTACCGGCGCAAAAAGGTATCCTATTTCACCGCCTTCGGTCCGCCACGTCAGCACGCCGTCGTCGCCGACGGTCCAAGTTTCGAGCGAGCCGTTAACGAAGCGCTCCTTCAAGCCGCGAGGTGTCAGGACGACGCCGTTCTTGTCGACCAACGGCATGCTCGTCCACCGCCCGTTTTCGAGGCGCTCGATACTCCCCTGTAGGCCGAGTACAATCGTCTGGTCTCGTGCACCCGCCACGATCCGCTGACGAATGCTCGGCGTGGAAAAGAAATAGGGCTCGCGGTCCGTGCCGTCGAATACGTGAACGTTCGTATGGCGCGCGTCACTGGGCGGCGCGCCACTCGCCACCGGTGTCCCGTCGGACCTGACGGCCAGCGCGATAATCTTCGTCGGGAGATCCTCCGCCGTCGCGGGCTGGATACCTTCGTCATCGATGAGAAATTCTTGAAGGGCGCCATCTACCTCGGTGCGTTTCGTGGCCCAGATTTGAGACGGCTGGCGCGGATTCGCTTGGATCTGGCCGATAGCCTCGTCCGGCGCTGCTTCGTAGAATCGCGGCCCCGGGGCGGCGGTCGACAGGGGCTCATCAAGGCGCAGATCCATAATACTGAAGGCCGAAGAGACCAGGACCCGGTTCGAGCTGATGACATGGAAGTCATTGAAGTTCGGGACACCACCCATGACCGGACCCACCTCCGCCGCAAAATCTTTTAGCTCACCAGATATCGCGCAACTGTAATTGCGCTCGATTGGTAGTTCAACTTGCAGAAAGCTTGGAAAGGAAACGGCAGAGTCAGCCGGTCGGACTTCAGTGTTGCTCGGAAGTCGCAGCGGCAACCAGGCGCCGGTGTCATCTTCAAACGGCTGCGCTTGGACATCGATTTTCGCCAGTCTTGTCGTATAAAGCTCATCAATACGGAGCGAGCCGCGGTAGAGGCCGGCTTCTTCTCGCAAGACATCTTCCGCTATCACAATGACATGTGATGAATCGCCACTCGCTCGGTACTCCTGGTTGCCGTTCACGAGGAAACCGTCTTCGTCAATCTGGATTGCCGGGCCGAGCTGGGTGGGCTCGTTATCATTCACATCCACGATGAACGCCAGCGCTGGTCCCCGAATGTCGCTTACATCCAGCGCCCGCAACTCGCCGCCGCAGCCGATGAGCCCGAGCGCAATCAAGGCGGTGGTGCGACGAACCACTTACTCTGTCTAACGAACGCGTAGCC
>NZ_JBARZC010000613.1:0-7055 GCF_049649345.1 Henriciella sp.
CATAAACCCCGCCGAATTCCCCAATGAAAACGACAGCATCTATCTCTGGACTCGCTCGAGCCGCTTCTTCGATGTCGCGGCATGGCAGGGGACCGCGGTCGAAGGCTGGACGGTTGTTCATGGCCACACGCCGACCTCGGACGCGTTTCCGGAGGAGGAAGTCGCCGAGGGCTATGGGCGCCGGATCAATATTGATACGGGCGCGGTCTATGGCGGGCGGCTGACCTGCGCCGTGCTGGCGCCGGGCCGCAATGTCCGGTACCTGTTCTCCTAGGCTGGCGCCCTGCCAGAACCGGTTTTTATTCGATAATCAGGTCTGCAGTCCGCCCGTCCTCGCAGGCTGACTTCTGGGTCAGCAGCGCGTCGACGATATGCATGCGGTCGCTCTCGCTGACACCGATTTCCTGGTCGTATAGAAGCGCGCTGTCGGCTGCTTGCAGCAGGTAATCGCAGGCCGTCTCGAACCGCTCGGCATAGGCGTAGACTTCGCCAACCATCTGCATCTTCTGATAATAGGCGCGCCAGTATCCGGCATCGGATGGCTCGCGCTGATACTCTCTGGCGACGGCCTCCATCATGGTCTCGCCAATGCCGATGGCTTCTTCATGTTGCTCGGCAGAGCTCAGATCGGCCATCAGTTGCGACTGGACCGCATTGAAGACTTCCTGATTTCCGGCGTTCTTTGGATCCTGTTCTAGCAGCCGCGCACTAATCGACAGGGCCTGGCGCTGATCGGCGATGGCCTCTTCGAATTGCTCAAGGTCCGAATGAACCATGCCTTTCCTGTAATAGGCGAGGGCATGGGACCGGCGATAGCCGGGCTTTTGTGGATGCTTGGCGCTGAGCGCGTCCATCCGGCGAACCGCCTCGCCTGCGACCCTTACCATCTCGGCCGGATCGGACTCGGTAAAATAGACGTGCCAGTTCTGCACCTCGGTGAAGCTCGTATAGAAGGCCGCGACGCTGTGCTCGACCTCTTCGGACTCCGGGTGGCGTTGTTCCAGGTCCAGAAACGCATCCTCCAGCGCCGCATAGCCTTCAACAGCGCGTTCGGTTCGGTCGATCCAGATATAGGGCTTGAACTTGTACATCGAGATGTCGAGGTGCTGGATTTCGTCATCCAGCGTCGCTTCGGGGCGGTCCAGCAGCTGGCCGGAATAGTTCACCGCTTGAACGGCGTAGGCGATACTCTGCTCATTATCGTCGTCGGCGATGTAGGCGAAAACGCTCTGCGAAAACTTCAGACTGGCCAGTTCCCGCAGGACGCGGGCGTCGCCCGGATATTGCGCATAGAGCCGCATCAGCCGGTCTTCGGTCTGATCGAGCAGGGCGCGGGAAATGTCCCGCCGGCCAAGGTTCGCGCTGATCGGATTGCCTTCGATATTGGCTAGCCGGTGATACGCCTTGATCGTGTCGATCTCCAGCGAGCGGTCGGTTCTTGAGCTTTTGGACAGGGCGTCCAGATAAGACCGTGCACGCGTCGTCAGATTCTTGAGCGGCTCGGTGTTGCCGGCGATGGGCTGCAATTGGTCGAACAGGTCGAACAGCATGAAATTCGCCATTTCGCGGGCTTCGGCAAACCGCTGATCGGCCTCGAGGCGTTCGGCCTCTGCGCGTTGATACTGAACCAGCGTGAGCGAAAAAGCGCCGACCAGTCCGAGCACGAAAATCGTTCCGAACGCGGCGAAGGCGCGGTGGCGGCGCAGATATTTGCGCACGCGGTAGGTCCGCCCACCGGAATGGGCCCCGACCGCATAATGATTGAGATAGTTCTGTACATCGTCTGAGAGCGCCGACACGGTCGCATACCGCGCGGCCGGATCAGGCCGGGTCGCCTTCTGGATGATCGAGGCGAGGTCGCCCGGCAAATCCATTCCGTCAAGCATCGCGTCGAGCAGTTTGCCGAGCGAATAGACATCAGACAGCGTATTGGCCGCGGCGCCGCGGCTGCGTTCGGGGGCAGCAAAGCCTGGCGTGAAGCTCAGCGACGCCAGTGATTTGGAGGAGCCGGCGGTCTCACCACTCGGCTCGGCGTCCGAGTGCGGCTTGGCGATGCCGAAATCGATCACCTTCACCGCCCCATCCTTGTTCACCAGCACGTTTGACGGGGTGATGTCGCGGTGAACGATGAGGTTCTGGTGGGCGTGGCCAATGGCTTCGCAGACCCGCATGAACAGACCCAACCGCGCGTCGAGGCCGAGGCCCTTCTGATCGACCCATTCGGTGATCGGAACGCCATCGACATATTCCATGATGATATAGGGCGAGCCGTCTTCGAGCTGCCCGCCATCGAACAGGCGCGCAATGCCCTCATGGTTCAGTTTTGCGAGAATACGGCGCTCATTCTCAAATCTGCTGACAAGCTGCGGGCCGAGCACGCCCGGCCTGATGACTTTCACTGCGACACGGTGGTCGAAGTCACCGGCGTCGCGATTGGCGAGATAGACAGCGCCCATGCCGCCTCGTCCGATCAGGCCGTCGATCCGGTAGCCGCCTGCGCGCTCGGGGATCGCCTCATATTCGAGAATGTCACGCGCGCCGCCGGTTCTGAGGTCGCGCTGGCTGGATGTGTCGCTGTCGAGCAGCGAAAGCACCCTCGAAAGAAGCGCCGGGTCATCCGCATACTGCGCCTGAACCCAGGCCAGGCGGTCGGCGCTCGGTTGCTCGAAAGCAAGATCGAGCGCCTGCAGGGCGCGTTGTTCGAGCTGGTCCCTTTCGTCAGGCATCGATTTCCTGCAGGGCATTCATGAGCCAGGCGCGGGCAATCCGCCACTGCCGCTTCACGGTGGATTCCGATACGCCCAGCAGGTCTCCAACCTCGGCAAGGCTGAGACCGCCAAAATAGCGCAGTTCAACGATATTGGCCTTCTCCTCGTCCAGCGCCGAGAGCCGGATGAGCGCCTTTTCCAGATTGTCGAGATCGATGCGGTGCGGATCGCCTTCAAAGCGCGTCACCAGCGTGACTTTCTGGTGTTCTCTCTTGTCAGCCTTCTTCTTGCGCGCGTGATCAATCAGGACCCGGCGCATGGCTTTTGCGGACAGGGCAAGGAAATGGGCCCGGTCCTGCCAGTCGATCCTGTCGAGCTGGATGAGGCGCAGGGCGGCTTCGTTGACGAGGTCTCCGGTCGACAGTGAGTTATTGCGCTCGGCGCGGAGCAGGGCAGCCGAGATCTGAAGCAGCTCGGTATACAGCCGCTCGAACAGAACGTTCCGCGCTGCCGTATCGCCGCTGCGCCAATCTTGCAGCAGGACTTGCGTTTCCACTCGATCGCTCACTTTGCCCCCCAAATGCCGGCCACCCTACGAAACCCATCTTCCCGTCGAAACGCAAGCCTCCATCCGAACCAAAAAGATTTGACCCGTTTGCCTGCGTCCTCACGCCTAGACTCATACAGGCCCAGACAGTTCGGACGGTAGACCCTGAATGAATATGATCAGACCAGACGTACCCGGTGCAAATACGACGCCAGATTCCTGTTGCGCGAGATCTGCGCTCGATCTGGACGCCTCCTTTTGCGAGGAATGTGGCAAGCCGCTCTATCGCTGTATGGCGCATGCAGAGTGCGGCGGCCTGCTGGATGAGGGCGACATGTGCCCGGTTTGCGTCAATCTGGACCTGTCGCTGAATGCGGGCACGGCCAGTTCGGTGCGCGAAGGCGGCAAGCTCGCCTTGCCCCTGACCATCCGCAATGCCTCCAATGTCGGCCGCCCGCTTTTCATCACCGGCCTCTGGATCACAGGGGATGACGCGCCGCCGCGCGAGATAAAGCTGCCCTTCGAGCGGATCGAGCCGCAACACACCGCAAACGTCGCGGTCAGGACCGAAATTCTCAAACATGCCGGCGTCCACCAGGTCGACCTGCTGATCGCTGTCTCGACGCGGTACCAATGGCGCCAGGAAGAATATGTCTTCTCCAGCAACATCATCTTTCCGGTGGAGCCGAAGGACCCTGGCGGTCCGGCGACGACGATCAATGTGAACGCGCAGGAAGTCGGCGCAGGCTTCACGGTGTACAATCCGACCCGCATCGAAGCCGACCGTTCTGCCGGGGCGGCGCGCAATATCGAACCGGTTCGCCTGAGCCACACGCGCGCGGACGCCGCAGAGCGCGACTATCAGAAGCGCGGCTTTGAAGAGGGCATCAAGGTGCCGCGCGATGTCAAATTGATCTGGCGCGGCTTTGGCCCTGATGAAGCGCCGTTCGACGGGCCTATCGTGAAACCGTCGGGCATGCTGATCGCAGGCCGCAGTTCACGCAAATCCGGCAATGATATCTGCCTTCGGGCAGGCGAGGGACAGGACGAGCTCAGCGTGTCCATCTCGCGGCTTCTGTTTGCGCTGTATATTGAATCGGGCGCGTTCAAGCTGCGCGCGGAAGGCCAGTACGGCCTCTGCGTGAATGACCACGAGCTGCGCCGGACAGAGATCATCACCCTGAAATCGGGCGATGTGATCCGGCCGCTGGTCCAGGCGCCGTCTGCCCTTGCCATCAAGGTAGCGTTTGAGATCGAGCACGGCGATGTGCGCCGTATCGTCCTGACCAGGGACGCCTCGGAGACTGGCGCGTGACGCGCGCTGAAGGCCTGCGCCCCAGCGTGCCGGACCCAAGATTGGAGAGACTGACATGACGAGCCCAGCCCAGACGACCGTCGCCAGACGCAATCTGCTCAGACGCGGATCGCTTATCCGCAAGACCGGGTCGGTATTTCCGCTGCTGGCCGTGCCTGCCCTTCTCTATGTCCTGATGGCCATGTTCTCAGGATCGCGCGGCGCATCGGACCTGCCCGCCATTACGGGCGCCCTCGATGCGACGGTGTTCAGCGTCAGGATGATTTCGGGCGTGATCTGGCGGCTGGAAGCCGGTCACCTCATCCTGCTTCTCGGCCTGCTCACCCTCGCCATCGAAATCGCCAAGGCGACGAGTTCGAAGTCGGTCTCGATTGCCAATCATGTTGCCTCGATGGGCTTGCTTCTGATCTGCATCATCCTGTTTCTGAGCATGGCCGCCTTTGCGACATCGACCTTCTTCCTGCTGACCATGATGGTCATTTTCGACGTCCTGGTTGGCGCCATGGTCACGATCATATCCGCCCGCCGCGACTTTGGCGTCGGCGATGGGCTGGCAAGCTGAGCGCAGAAGCGGTAGCCTGAAGAGAGGGGCCGCAAGGGGGCGAGACATGAAGCGGGGATGGTACGGGCTGGTCGCCGCGCTTCTGGCAGCGCTGATCGCCGGATGCGCAACGAGTTACGGGACCGGAACACTGGCGCCCGCCGGCTATGGCTACAACACGGCGATCGCGCAGTCCCACGACCAGCAATTGCTGCTCAACCTGGTGCGCCTTCGCTATCGCGACACCGTTGTCTTCATGGATGTGACCAGCGTCACCACGCAGCATCAGTACACCGCCGGCCTGTCGGCTGAAAACGCCGTGCCTTTTCAGGATGCCGGGAGCGGGGCGTCGCTGATCATTCCCAATGCGGCCTATACCGAGACGCCGACCATCACCTATTCGCCTGTCACGGGCGCCGATTTCGCAACAAATCTCCTCTCCCCGATCTCGGCTGAGACGATCGTGCTGCTCGCAAATTCGGGCTGGAGCATCGAGCGCCTCATGGCCTGCTGCGTTGAGCGGATCGGCTCGCTTTCCAATGCGCCCAGCGCCTCCGGGCCGACCCCGGGCGTCCTTCCGGACAACAAGCCGTTCCGCGATCTTGCCCAGCTGCTGCGCCGCCTGCAGACCGAGGAGAAGGTCTATGTCGCGCAGGCCAGCCCCGAAGAGGGGCGCGCGCCCGTCAGCCGCCTGTCGATCGATACCGAGCCGGGGCCCGACTGCGAGGCCTTGCGCTTCTACCTGTCTGCGCCCGGCTGCGAGGTGCAGTATGATCTCGTCCCGCGCGGGCAGAGGCGGAGCGAGCAGGCGCTGCTCATCCAGACGCGCACGGTTCTCGGCGCGCTCTATGCGCTATCCCACGCCGTCGACGTGCCCGAGGCGCATGCGAGCGCAGGATTTGTCACGACGAGCCTGCCCGCCGGCGCAGAGACCCAGACCTGGGAGGCGTTTCTTGGCCACCAGTTCAGCGTCAGGAGCGGGCCGGACGAGCCGTCGCAGAGCTTCGTCAAGATCAACTACCGCGGCCACTGGTTCTGGATCGACGACAGCGACCTCGACAGCAAGACCACGTTCAGCCTGATCCTGTTCCTCCTGTCCCTCCAGTCCGCCGCCAGCCAGGGCGCCACACCGCTGCTGACCATAGGCAGCGGATAAAGCTCCGCCCGAACACGCACAAACAGTCAGACCCGCAACAAAGAAGCCCCCATCCTGAGCGAGGTCGAAGGATGAGATTAAACAGATACCCGCATTGCCAACGCAAGTTGGCGTCCAGGCGGTTGAGCAAATTTTCAAAACAGTGTCAGCGAGCGTCTAAAGCCTCTCGGCCTTGGCTTTTCTCCAATAATAAAGAGCAAAAAGCGTCACCACCATTGGCACCATCAACCCGTACTCATCAATCCAGAACCCGGTTCCATCGACCTCTGTGGTCAGCGGCGTGAATATTTTCTGGATGTAGATATTGTGCGCAGCGTGAAAAAATACTGCAGGCCACAAACTGTTAGATTTGAAAGTAAAGTACGCCAGGATGACCGACATGCTGACGATCATGAGCGTGAAACAGGCGATCTGAAAAAACGGATCACCGCCGCCATAAGCGATAATGACAGGATAGTGCCAAACTGCCCACACGAGTCCGCTGAAAATCGAAACACCTTCGAAAGACATGACCTTTCGAAGCTCCCATATAAACAAACCCCGCCAGCCAATCTCTTCTCCGGCAATCGACCCCAGCGACTTGATGAGCTGAACTGTGCCCAGCAATGTTATCATGAGCACAAGCGTTAAAATTGTAGCGCTCGGCGACAGGCCCAATTGGCCAGACCATTCGAAGATTTGCTCCGGGTCAAGCGGTCCCCCAAGCCCCAAACTCCAGATCGCTATGTATGCCAAGGTGATGTAACCCACAGGAACGGCATATGCGCTCCAATTGATCGACCATGAGC
>NZ_JBARZC010000614.1:0-1960 GCF_049649345.1 Henriciella sp.
GCGAACTCAAGAAAGCGGACCCGACGACAACGGGGCAGGGGCTCTATGAGGAATTCGCGGCCCGCTTCCCTTATGAGGAAACAGACGACCAACTGAACGCAATCGAGGATACGCTCACCGATCTCGCCAGCGGCAAGCCCATGGACCGTCTGGTCTGCGGCGATGTCGGCTTCGGCAAGACCGAAGTAGCGCTAAGAGCCGCCTTCGTAGCCGCCATGAGCGGCATGCAGGTTGCCGTGATCGCACCGACGACGCTGCTTGCCCGCCAGCATTTCAACTCCTTCGTGGAGCGGTTTGCGAACTGGCCCGTGAAGGTCAAACACCTCTCGCGCATGGTCACTCAGAAAGAAGCGACCGAAACCAAGGAGGGGCTGAAAGCGGGCACGGTCGACATCGTCATTGGCACCCACGCGCTGCTGGCGAACTCAATTGAATTCAAGCGTCTGGGTCTGCTCATTGTCGATGAAGAGCAACGGTTTGGCGTCAAGCACAAGGAACGGCTGAAAGAGCTGAAGGCCGATGTGCATGTGCTGACGCTGTCTGCAACGCCCATTCCCCGGACACTCCAGATGGCCCTCACCGGCATCCGAGATCTCTCCATTATCGCAACGCCGCCCGTCGATCGCCTGTCTGTGCGGACCTATGTCACCGAATTCGACACCGTCACGATCCGCGAAGCGCTGTTGCGTGAAAAGTATCGCGGCGGACAGACCTTCTTCGTTGCGCCGCGTATTTCCGACCTGGATGGGCTGGAAGCCTTCATGAGCGACAATGTGCCGGAAGTGAGCTTCGTCGTCGCCCACGGCCAGATGCCGCCCACCGAACTCGAAGACCTGATGACGGCCTTCTATGAGGGCGAATATGATGTCCTGCTGTCGACAACGATTGTGGAGAGCGGCCTCGATATCCCGCGCGCCAATACGCTGGTCATCTACCGCTCGGACCGGTTCGGCCTGGCGCAGCTTTACCAGCTGCGGGGACGCGTCGGGCGATCAAAGCTGCGCGCCTATGCCTATCTCACGACGCCGCGAGAACAGGTGATGACGCCGGGCGCCGAACGGCGGCTGCGCATCCTGCAATCGCTCGACAGTCTAGGCGCGGGCTTCCAGTTGGCCAGCCACGACCTCGATATGCGCGGCTCGGGTAACCTTCTTGGTGACCAGCAGTCCGGCCATGTCCGCGAAGTCGGTGTCGAGCTTTATCAATCCATGCTGGAAGATGCTGTGAATGCGCTGAAAACTGGGATGACAGATGCAGAAGAGGAAGTGGCAGACGATTGGTCGCCGCAGATTAATCTGGGCATCGCTGTTCTCATACCGGAAGAGTATGTCGAGGATCTCGGCGTACGCCTCGGCCTCTATCGCCGCCTCGCCGAGATCGACACCGAAAAAGGCCGAGAAGGTTTTGCCGCCGAGCTGATCGACCGGTTCGGTCCTTTGCCGGAGGAAACACGCCAGCTTCTGGATGTCACCGCAATCAAGGCAGCGTGCAAATCGATCGGTATTTCGAAGCTGGACGCCGGGCCCAAGGGCATCGTCATGGCGTTCCGGGACGACACCAAGGTCGAGCCCATGCAACTCATGTCGCTGGTGAGGTCCCGTCCGAACCAGCTCAAACTTCGCCCTGATTCGAAACTGGTCGTAACGCGTGTGCCAGACGGGAAGGAAAAGCGGATCACGCTCATCCGCAACCTGCTGAGGGAGATCAGCGGGCTGGCTGAAGAGGCCTGACAGAAATTCTCTTCAAAAGCAGACGCTACGGCATGGCTTGGCAGCCAAATCAGAGTTCCTATGCTGGCTGAAACCATAGATGTTTCAGGAGGCCAAACATGGCAAGCGGACCGCTGAGCGGAATCAGAATTGTCGAATTTCAGGGGATCGGGCCAGGCCCCTTCTGCGGCATGTTGATGTCGGATCTCGGTGCAGATGTCGTCCGGATCGACCGCGCCGGGGCAGGGGGC
>NZ_JBARZC010000615.1:0-2380 GCF_049649345.1 Henriciella sp.
GGCCAGCACCATGATGAGGATGCCAAACAGGGCGGTGCGCACCGCGCCGAAGCGAGTAATGGCCGGGCCGATAAAGAAGACCTGCGTTAGCGCTGAACCGAGCCCGACCATGGCCAGCGAGAAGCCGATCTCCGCTTCGCTCCAGTCATAGCGGATCTCCGAATAGAAGTTCCAGGTCGAGGGGAAGACGCTGTGGGCGAACATGTAGATGCCGAAGGCGACAATGAACCAGCCGACCTTGGGCAGTTTGGAAAAGTGTTTCACCGCGCCGAACGGATTGGCCCGCTGGACCCTGAACGGGCGGCGGTCCTCACGGGCAAGCGATTCAGGCAGGACGAAATAGCCATAGATGAAGTTCAGGATTGAGAGGAAGGCCGCCCCGAAAAAGGGAAGGCGCGTATCGATCGAGCCGAGAAGCCCGCCGATCGCTGGGCCGATGATGAAGCCGATGCCGAAGGCGGCGCCGATCATGCCGAAGGCCCGGCCGCGCTCTTCCGGCTCGGTCACATCGGCGATATAGGCATTGGCGGTCGAAAAGGTTGCCGATGAAATGCCGGTCAGGGCGCGCCCGACGAAGAGCAGCCAGACAGAATCGGCGAACCCCATGATAATGAAATCCACCCCAAGGGTCGCAATCGAGGCGAGCAGGATGGGCCGGCGGCCATACCTGTCCGACAGGTTTCCGATGGTCGGCATGGCGAGGAAATTCAGGACCCCATAGGTCGCCATCAGATAGCCGCCAATGATGACAGTCTCTTCGGCCGGCTGGTTTGTCAGCTCGGCCAGCAGCGAGGGCATGACAGGGATGATGATGCCAAAGCCGATCATGTCCATCGCCACGCAGACGATGACGAAGAAGAAGGCATTCTTCCCGTGTTTGCGGATGGCGGGCGCCTCGGTCATGGGCGATGGCAATGGCGGGGATTGAGGGCGGCGTCAATCACTCAGCTTGCGGCGTGCCGGCGAGCCATGCTGGCCAGCGCGACCCCGCCGAGGATGAGCGCTGTCGCACCAAGGAAGCGGAGGGTGACCGGTTCTGAAAGAAAGACGACACCGCCCGCCGCAGCGATGGCGGGCACGGTAAGCTGCGCAATCCCGGCAAGGCTGGCGGTGAGGCTGCGCAGCGCAAAGTACCAGATCGCATAGCCCAGCCCGGAGGTGATGGCGCCTGAGACGACAGCGTAGGCAAAGCCATGGGCCGATGGCATTGCCTCACTTGTGAGGTAGAGCGCGGGAAACGCTGCGCCGATGGCAACCGCGCCGGCGCGTAGGAAATTGCCGGCGGTCTGCGCCGTCGGGCTAGCATGCCCGCGGCCCCGAAGTGAGTAGATGCCCCAGGCAATGCCTGCGCCCGCCATGAGGACCGCGCCTGTCAGAGGCGGCGCTTCAAGGCCGGGAAGCAGCAGCCAGACCAGGCCCGAAAGAGCCAGCAGGAGACCTACCCAGCGCGCCGGCGCGAGTGTTTCACCCGAGACCAGGCTCCAGCCGAGCATGGTGATCTGGACGAGAGCGAACAGGATGAGGGCGCCTGTCCCCGCCGCTAGAGATAGATAGGCCAGCGAGAAGGCGGCCGCATAGGCAAAGAGGGCCGCAGCAGAGAGCCAGCTGCCGGAGGTCATGGCCCGACGCGGCGAGACGATCAGCGCCAGGACGAGCGCGCCCGACACGATCCGGATCAGGGTGAAGGACCATGGGCCGGCCTCTCCTGTCGCCATGGCGAGCCGGGCAAGGATCGAATTGGCGGCAAACGCCGTCATGGCGAGCGCGGTGACAAGGAAAAGCTGGAGCGGGCCTGCACGCATGGCGCACCGATGCCGCATCCATATCCACTTGGCCAGCGGCCTGTTGCCAATTCGGTGCGAATTCGGGCCTTAACAGGAGGCGCGTCTTGTTTGATAGTCGCGAGACGACGTGGTCGAGGAGAGGATGTGCCAATGACCGGTGTGTGGATCGTGCTGGGTGTCGCCGTGATCCTGATTGCTGGCGCGATCGTGATTTACAATGTCCTGGTCAGCAAGCGCCAGATGGTGCGCAATGGCTGGGCGGATATTGATGTCCAGCTGAAGCGCCGGGCCAATCTCATCCCGCAGCTGGTCGCGACCGTGAAGGGCTATGCCGCCCATGAGCGCCAGCTGTTCGAAGAGGTTGTCGAGAAGCGCAATCTCGCCGCCAGCGCAGGCGACGATGCCAAGGCGCGCGGCGCGGCCGAGTCCGAATTGTCGCGCCCGATTGGCCGGCTGATGGCGGTCGCCGAGGACTATCCGGATCTCAAGGCGAGCGCGAATTATCGCGATCTGCAGGAAGAACTCTCAGACACGGAAAACAAGATCGAGATGGCGCGGCGTTTTTACAATGGCGCGGTGCGCGAGCTGAACACGGT
>NZ_JBARZC010000616.1:0-4612 GCF_049649345.1 Henriciella sp.
CCCCATCTTCGCTGGTCCAGGAGACGGTCTCGACGGCTTCGATACCGGTCTCAGTGATGCGGACATCCGAAAGAAGGCTCGTGGTCGTCTGGCCGTTTTCGAAATAGGCGCTCACGTCTTTAACAAGCGCATCCTTGCCGGACGCGATCAGAACCATCTCTCCGTCGTCCTCGGCATACCATTCGATTTCCGGATGCATGAGCGCCGCCATCGCGTCGATATCTCCCCTGTTATAGGCGTTCGTATAGGCTTCGGCGATGCTTGCGGCAGACCGCATGTCGCTGGCCGATGGCTCAGCCGGAGACGTTTCGGGCTGGCAGGCGGCGATCAGCGTCACCGATGCCAACAGGGCGGTGATGAATGCGTGCCTTCTGATTGATCCTGCTTGCATCGCTCTCGTCCCGTCTTGCCCAAGCGGGGAAGCGTAGACCCCGCACCGCCGCATTGCAAAGCGCGGCAAAGGGAATAGGTTCTCGCCCAAACAGCAAGAGGAGACGTGACGAAGATGACGTATGACTTTTCAGGCAAGAATGCCGTGGTCACTGGCGCGAGCCGCGGCATTGGTGAAGCGATTGCGCGCACGCTTGCAGAAGGGGGCGCCCGTGTCGCGCTGGTCGCGCGCAATACCGATGCGCTCGACAAGATCGCCGCGGACCTGCCCAATAATCCCGTCGTCTTCCATGCCGACCTTGGGTCCAGCGATGGCTGGAAAGCGCTTGCCGAAGCGATTGTCGAACAGCTCGGGCCGGTCGATATCCTGGTCAACAATGCAGGGGTAAGCGTCCATGAGCCGGCCGGAAAGGTCACTGAGGACGGCCTCGACAACACGCTGAATGTGAACGTGAGAAACCTCATTCTCCTTACAGATGCGCTGACCGAAAGCCTGAAATCGCGCAAGGGCTGTGTGGTCAATATCTCGTCTGTTTCGGCGAGCACGGGCAGCGTCGGCCAGATCGCCTATTCGGCGTCCAAGGGCGCGGTCAATTCGATGACGCGGAACATGTCGATCGATCTCGGCCGCTCCGGCGTGCGCGTGAATGCGGTGGCCCCCGGCGTGATCGATGGCGGCATGTGGAAGACCGCCTTCGCCAGCGGACGCGTCGACCGGGAAAAGACAATGGAGCGGATGAGCAAGATCCTTCCCCTTGAAGGGCGCTGGGGCAGCGCCCAGAATATTGCCGATGCGGTCGCTTTCCTCGCCTCCGACAAGGCCGACTATATTACCGGCCAGGTGTTGCGCGTGGATGGCGGCATTCTCGCTTAGAGACCGAAACCAGGATCTGAGGCCATGACCGACAACACTTCCTCCGATGTCATCCCGCCAAGCCCGAGCGATGCCGACTATAAGGACAGCGCAGGCAATTTTCTGATTGCCAATGCGGCCGATCCCATCGCGCTCTTCAACGCCTGGATGGCCGAAGCGCGCGAGAGCGAGCCGAGCGATTCCAACGCTATGTCGCTGGCTACGGTGGACACGGACGGACGCCCGGATGTGAGGGTCGTCCTGCTGAAGAGCATCTCTGAGGAAGGCTTTGCCTTCTACACCAATTTCGACAGCGCAAAGGGCGACCAGCTCAAGGCCAATCCGGTCGCTGCGCTTGGTTTTCACTGGAAATCGCTTTCGCGGCAGATTCGCGTGCGTGGGGAAATCGTCTCCGTTCCGGGCGAGGAGGCTGACCTCTATTTCGCGTCACGCGCGAGGGACAGCCGGATCAGCGCGATTGCGTCAGACCAGTCACGCCCGCTTCCGTCCCGCGATGTGTTCGAAGAGAGAATCAAGGCGCTGCAGGTCGATTATGAGGGCCGTGAGGACATTCCGCGCCCTGCCCATTGGGGCGGGTACCGGCTCGTGCCGGCGAGTATCGAGTTCTGGCAGGCCCAGGCCTTCCGCATGCATGACAGGCTGAAATTCACGAAGAAAGCCGGCGTCTGGACGTCCGAGCGGCTTTATCCCTGAAAGCTAGAGCTCGTCGACGCGCGTACCCTGGGCTTCGAGGATCGGCTTCATCTCCCAGTACGCCATGGGTGTCCTGTAAAGCGGGATGCGCGGATGCAGGTGATGGACGACGTGAAACTGCATGCCCATCGAGCCGAGATTGCCGAGCAGGGCGGTAAAGCTGCGCGTATTGCGGTAGCGCCGCGTTTCTTTCGCCGGGTGGTGCGGCGCCCAGCTCAGATAATACTGGATATAAGTGTAGGCGAGGTGGCGTGGTAGCCACCAGAGAAGCGCGGCCTCGATAGCATAACCTGACCAGGCAAGCGTGATCAGGATCGTATAGAAGCCGAGATTGTAGAGCACAGCGTCAAACAGCACGTCACGGCGTTTGAGGCGGATGAGGGCGGTGCCATAGGCGTTCATGCCGCCCTTGGCGCGCGGCTGGCGATTCTTGATCGAGGTCCAGATCGCCTGCCAGGGGCCGTCGGCGCGGGTCGAGATATCCGGGTCGAGCGCCTCGTCATTGGTGTGGCGGTGATGCTGGAGATGGGTCACGCGTGCGACGCGATAGGGCAGGGCGAGGGGTATGGTCGACATGTGGCCGACCAGTTCGTTCAGCCATCTGAGATTCGAGCCGGGCCGGGCAATGATGTCGTGCTGCGCCTCGTGAGAGGGCAGATAGCAGAGCGCGATCGAAACGGTCGCCAGAGTAAAGGCTGCCCAGAGCGGAAAGTTTGCAAAGATGACGAGCGGCCAGAGCGCCAGCCAGAACGCGAAATTGGCGAAGCTCCACGTCACGGCGAGCCATGGAAACTTGCCGATATGCTTGCGGGCAATATCGCGCTCCATACGGGCAAGCTCAGCAGGGCTCAGATCTGATAGTTTTCTGTCGGACATCGTCTAGATCCAGCTCCCCCTGATTTGTGCCGGAATGCCGAGCGCGCTCGCAACCAGCAGACCAGCCATCAGCGGCGACAGGCCAAACGGCATCGTCCAGCCGGCCTGGCCGATGATCTGCGCTGTCAACGGCATGATAAAGCCGTAAGCAAAGATCAGCGGTCCGAAATAGAAGACTGACCGAATGAGTCTGACCAATTGGTATTCCCCGCCCCGCAAACGTTATAGACAGTGTTGATGCCGCAGCAGATCCCAACGTCGGTGCTGCCTGTCCCTCGACCCCGAAAAGTATGAGATCTTAGTTTTAACAAATCGTAAGAGCACTCAATTTAAACTTCAGGATCGGCAGAAAATAAACCAGGGGTTTTGTTGCTGCATCAGGGCCGGGCGGGCGGCCTCCTCATGCCGTCAGAGGCCGCCCGCCCATCCGTTATACGATCAGGGCATCTTCAGGCTGAACCACGAGGTGTGGGACGCCGTCGCTCGTCTTGTTCCAGGAGACGCCATCCTCGGAAATCATCGCGCTGACGCGCTGGCGAAGTCCGGAAAAGCTTTCAAATTCCACCACATCGACCGGCGTGTCGAAATGGAGGGTGACTTCATATCCGATGCCGCCCGCAAGTTCGCGCACAGCGTGGACGCGCCCTTCGAAAGGCTGCTTGAGATAGTGGCCCGAAACACGGTCACCGACCTGAAGCGGCACTTCCGGCTGATTGGACAGGCGCGCCGAGGCTGTATTCCAGTCCCGGTAGCCAAGTTCATGCGCAACTTTCTCGAGCGCTTTGGCGTGGCTGATCGATTGGCCTGCGGCGGCCAGTTCAGAACGGAGCTGTCTCGCGCGCGCCTTGGCTTGCTCGCGAGTTCTCGCAGGTTTGGGTGTGGGGCTGTCGGGCATAGCTCGACCTTTCTATAGCAGGCCGGTCCAGAGGGGCAGGTATTCGCATTGCTGTCAGGACCGGTCTTCCAGAAGAAGGGTCTTTAGCAGGATCAGGCCGATCGCCTGGAGATCTTCACCATCAGGACAGGCCTGGCGAATAGCGGGCGTCTCTCACCACTGGCGCGGCAAGTAGGTCCAGCGCGGCGTGGTGTCAAGATGACAGCGCTTTATTCTGCCTTGATGAAGCAGGCCTGATTGGCACGGTCTACCGCGCCGCCGATCGTGCCCTCCAGCTCCATCAGCCGGTAAGGCGTATCGGTGGCCAGCATGACGAGGCCAGCTTCGACGAGGTCTTCATATTCGGACGGGTCGCCATCCGCCCAGTATTGATCATCGAGACGTTCGCCGGCCCGGCCGAGCGTGCCGAAAGCGCTTTCGATGTCCTTGCTGGCAAGCCCGCGCCATTTGCCGGGACTGGGACGGCGGGTGCCCGTCCAGGCGATAAGGCGTTCCGGATCAAGACCGGCCTCGATCATCGCGGCTTCGTGGTCGCGATTGCCGATGCCGGCCGTCATCATGACGTCAGGGGCAAGCTCTGCAATCATCAGCGCTTCTTCGTCAGTATAGCTGATCAGGATGACGTTGTTCTCGGCGCCGGCTTCGCGGACCTTTTCGAGGATATTGCGAAAGCTCGTCGTTTCTTTGCGGTCAAGCTCCAGGATCGCGCCGGTCTGCCGGGCCCAGACAAGCGCTTCGTCAAGCGTCGGGGGCGTAAACGCCGTAACCGTGCCGTCATTATCGACAAGGCGCATCCTGGCAATTTCTGCCCAGTCCGTGCCAGCGACGGCGCCTGAGCCGGTCGTCGTGCGGCCAAGCGAGCGGTCGTGCATGAGGAACAGCGT
>NZ_JBARZC010000617.1:0-2925 GCF_049649345.1 Henriciella sp.
GGCCGACACAGCCGCCACCGCTGACACCTCCTATGTCATGTCCGGCGGCGAAGGCGAAGGAGCAGGTGGCGAAGGCGAAGGCGGAGAGGGCGAAGGCGGTGAAGGCGGCGTCGATATCGCTGCCGCCGCTGAAGACCCGGCCGTCTATCGCAGCGCCCTTGCCGTGACCGAAGCCCATATCCGCGCCGGTATCGATGCGCTGGACGCAGGTGAGCGCCGGGCTGCCGGTGAGATGTTCGCCCATCCGGTCAGTGAAATCCTGTTCGAGCTTGAACCGGTCCTCGTCCAGCAGGGTGTCGATCCATTCGCCGAGAAGCTGATCGACGCCTCTGCGGCCGTGTTCGCAGACGAGCCGGCGGAGGATCTGCGCGCCCGCGCTGAGGATATCATTGCAACGCTCCGCACTGCCGCTGAGAAGGCCCCTGAAGGCACCGACAACACCGCTATCGTGGAAGCCAAAGTCATTGCCGACCAGATCAACCGCGCTGCCGCCCAGTACAATTCGGCCTCGCGCACCGACGCCTATGAGCCCTATCTCGACGGCTATGGTTTCTACAGCACCGCATCAGCCATGCTGAGTGATGACCGCGCCGCCATCGAAGCCGCAGCCCCAGAGTTCACCGCCCAGGCTGACACGGTTCTCGCCCTTCTGGCGGACGCCTATCCCGGCGCGGCCCGTCCTGAAGAGCTTGGCGCGGACCAGTCCGTTCTTACGGCTGCCAATTCGGAGCTGCAATTGCAGGCAAGCGGCCTCTAGACCCACCAGCCACTTTGGATGCCCAGGGGCCGGCCTCCACCCGATGGAGCGCCGGCCTTTTTTGCGACGAGGGGAACAGGCGCCCACCCGGCGGCATTCCTTTTCGGTCTGCACAGAAAGGAAGGACGCCCCATGAGCCAGCTCACCCTCGAGGATATCGCGCAGAAGATGCGCAAGATCGACATCACCATGATGTCCACCCACACAAGCGGCGACGAGATTGCCTCGCGCCCGATGAGCAACAATCGCGACGTCGATTTTGAGGGCACGTCCTATTTCTTCGCCATGGATGATACCCGTACCATTTCCGACATCGAGAAGAATGCGAATGTCGGCCTGACCTATCAGGGCGATGGCGGCTTCCAGATCGCACTCGAAGGCGACGCAGAGCTTGTCCGCGACAAGGGCGAGTTTGAAGGTCACTGGAACCCGGATCTCGATAAATGGTTCGAGGACGGCGTCGACACAGACGGCCTCGTCATGATCAAGGTGGATGCGACCCGCATACATTACTGGAATGGACGCGAGGAAGGCGAAGTGAAGGTCTGATCACTTAGACGTGCGTCACCCTCGATGGCGCAGCCATCTGAGGGTCCATCTCCATCCATTGGAACCGCGCGAAACGCCAATAACAGGAGATAGGCGCCCAGATGAGCTGAGGCTCATCGGGCGTGACGCCAAATTGGAGCGAGGACCTAATCCGCCGCGCTATCTGCCGTTGTCGAAGCTTCGCGGATTGAATCGGTCTTCATCTCGCCCTTGAGATAGGTATCGAGGAAGGTCACGAAGGCCTCAGACGCGGTGATGCGGTTCTCGCGCTTCTGGAAGCCGTGGCCTTCATCGGGGAAGAGGACGTATTCAACCGTGGCGCCATTCTCCCGCGCCGCCGCGACAAGCTCGTCGCTCTCGACCTGCAGGACGCGCGGATCATTGGCGCCCTGGATGACCAGCATCGGCTTGGTTATGTTCTCTGCATGGAAGAGCGGCGAGATGCGTTCGAGCCGTTCAAGGTCAGTCTCCGGGTCGCCCATCTCATCGTAAAGTGCATCGCGGAACGAGCCCCACCATGGCGGGATGGACTGCAGCGTGCGGACCCAGTTGGTCACGCCGAAGATATTAACGCCGACATTGAAGACTTCCGGCTCAAAGGCCAGCGCCGCGGCGACCATGAAGCCACCATACGAGCCGCCAATGATGCCGATCTTGTCCGGGTCGATCCCCTCAACGCCCTCCAAATAGGTGCGCGCCCAGACAATGTCCTGAAGATCCTTCTCGCCATGGTTCTGGTCATCCATGTGGAAGAAGGTCTTGCCGTAACCGGATGAGCCGCGATTGTTCGCCGCGAGGACGGCATAGCCATGGTTCACCAAGTGCTGGATGATCGCCGAATACCCCTTGGTCGACTGGCCGCCGGGGCCGCCATGAACCCAGACCAGCGCCGGCACAGGATCATCCGCCGAGGCCTGCTGCGGCATGTAGAAGACACCGGGGATTTCAAGCCCGTCAAAGCTCTCATAGCGAACCACGCTGGCGGTGACGAGATCGCTCTCATCGATTGCCTCTGGCAGCGCATTGGTCAGCCGGGTGGCCTCGCCTGTATCAAGGTCTGCAAGATAAACATTGAAGGGCGATGTATCGGTGTTCACCCCGAACGCGATCTGGCTCTCATCATCATTGAAGCGGACCTGGCCAAGCTCACCATCGGGAATGCCGGAGAGAGATACATCCTCCCCCGTCTCGTGATCATGTATGGTCAGTTCGGTCACAGCATCGGCATTGATTGCGGAGACGAGGTAGCGGCCTGTCGGGCTGTCAAAGACATAGGAGACATCCCAGTCGGCCTCGATCAGCGGAGATTTCTCGCCCGAGGCGAGATTATAGGTCCAGGCCTGGTTGAACTCGCCGAACTCGTTCGTGGCGTAGATCAGCGTTTCACTGTCGGCGGTGAAGTCATAGACGCCATAGGCGATGTCACCCTCATGCTCGGTGATCAGCTGCTGCTCTGCTGTGTCTGCGAGAAGGTCTACAAGGTAGATATTGGAGTCTGCGTTGGTGCGATCCTTGGAGAGCGCCAGCCAGCGGCCATCCGGCGAGATATCGGCAAGGTCCTTGCCGTCATTTTCAAAGATCATTTCGCGCGAATAATCAGCCGCGCTATAGGCATAGAG
>NZ_JBARZC010000618.1:0-2320 GCF_049649345.1 Henriciella sp.
GCTTCTACCTGCTCGACGGCTTCCCGGGCCGCTATCAAAATCGCCGCCTCTGGATCGAGAATTCAGGGGTTGGCGAGAAGACAGAGCGGCGCGGCGATGGCGTCTCGCGCCTGATCATCGGTGATGCGGACTATCTCGCCGCATGGGCCATCGATGAGCGCGGCCGGCCGGTCTACAGCGTCGATGGCGGCGATGAGCAGCGCGAAATGGCCCGCCGCTTCGGCATCAACCTCGTCATGTACGTCCTCACCGGCAATTATAAGGAAGACCAGGTCCACCTGCCCGCCCTGCTCGAACGCCTCGGACAGGGCGATGAGGGCGAGCAGGATTTCGACATGGAGGACATCCCCTCCATCCAGGATGGAGGCCCGCGTTGACCGAAGCCGGACGGATCAGTTTCGACCCGCTGCTTGGCTGGCCGGTGCTTTGGGCGCTGCTGGCGCTCTGCACGCTGGCTTTGATTGCCTATGTCAGATGGCGCGGACCAGCCTGGATCACCCGCTTTGCCGCGCTCGCTGCGATCTCGCTGGCGCTCGCCAACCCGGCCTATGTCCGCGAGGAGCGCGAGCCGCTGCCCTCTGTCGCCGCGCTGATTGTCGACCGGTCCGAGAGTATGAGCTTTGGCGCGCGCACCGAGATTGCCAATGCCGCGATAGACCAGCTGCGCGAAGAGATCGGGGAGGATGCCTCCATCGAGCTGCGCTTCCTGGAATCAGACCCGGACGCCGACGGCACCGAGCTTATCTCTGCCCTGGATGGCCTGATGGCGGACGTGCCGCGCGACCGGATCGCCGGCGCCATTCTCGTCACCGACGGGCAGGTCCATGACGTGCCCGAAGACATGGCCCGGCTTTCCCAGCTCGGCCCCATCCACGCGCTCATCACAGGCGACCCGGACTCAAGCGACCGGCGCATCACGCTCATTCAGTCGCCCGATTTCGGCATTGTCGGCGAGGAGGCGCAATTCGTCGTGCGCGTCGATGATCCGGCCTCCAGCGAAGCGTCCGTCTCGGTCTCCGTGAATGGCGGCCTGCCGCAGCGCATTACCGTCGAGACCGGCGAGGACACGCCGCTGCCCATCGAGATTGAGCGGCGGGGCGATAATATCGTCGTCGTCGAGACCCCGCCCGGCGAGGAGGAGCTGACCCTCGCCAACAATCGCACCGCCGCCACCCTCTCAGGCGTGCGCGACCGGCTGCGCGTCCTCCTCATCACAGGCAAGCCCAATGCCGCCGGCCGTGTCTGGCGCGACCTTCTGAAATCCGACCCGTCGGTCGATCTCGTTCACTTCACCATCCTGCGCCCGCCCTTCAAGCAGGACATTACCCCCCTCGAGGAGATGGCGCTGATCGCCTTCCCGACCGATGAGCTGTTCGAGGAAAAGCTCGACCAGTTCGACCTCATCATCTTCGACCAGTATGAGCGGCGCACCGTCATCACCATGTCCTACCTCGCCAATATGGCGCGCTATGTCGCCGATGGCGGCGCGCTGATGATCGCCGCGGGGGAGGATTTCGCAGGCCCCGCCAGCCTCGCCAATACCCCGCTTGCCGGCGTTCTCCCTGCCCTGCCGACCAGCACGATCGAGGTCGGCGAGTTTACCCCCGCCCTCTCTGACATCGGCAAGCGCCACACCATCACCCAGGCGCTCGACGGGCGCAGCTGGGGCAGCTGGGTGCGCTATATCGGGGCGAGCGCCGAGGCGGGCGACGTGCTGATGACCGCGACCAATGGTGATCCGCTGCTGGTGGTTGACCGCGTCGGCGAGGGCCGCGTGGCGCAGCTTCTCTCAGGCCAGATCTGGCTCTGGGCGCGCGGGCATGATGGCGGCGGCCCGTTCGCAGAGCTGATCCGCCGCATGGTCCACTGGCTGATGAAGGAGCCCGAGCTTGAAGAGCGCCAGCTGCGCCTCGAAGCCCAGGGCGACACGGTCCGCGCGACGCTGCGCACCCTGTCTGACAATGCCCCGCCGCTGACCATCGAGACGCCGGACGGCCAGATGATGGCGCCGGTCTGGCAGGAAATCGGCCCCGGCGAATTTGCCGCCGAAGCCCCGATCGACCGGCTCGGCCTGTTCCGCGCGCGCTCTGGCGGGCTGGAAGCGGTGACGCTGAACGGCCCGGTCAACCCGCGCGAATACGCCGCCCTCGAAGCCACACCGGAAGTGCTGAGCCCCCTGGCCGAGCTGACCGGCGGCGGCATCTATGAGCTGGACACCCCCTCAGACAGCGCGCCGGATATCCGCCGCGTCGGCCGCAACGCAGACGCCGAAGGGAATGGCTGGCTCGGCCTCCGCGAACGCGGCGCCTACGCCGTGCGC
>NZ_JBARZC010000619.1:0-6903 GCF_049649345.1 Henriciella sp.
CTCACCGAAACGTGTGAGGCGGTCGCTGTCCCAGTGGAGCAGCGAAGGGGGCGAAGGCTGGCCGAGCTGGGCGTTTTCCAACCATGATGCGCCGCGGGCCGTGTCGCGCTGGGCGAGCCCTGAAAACCGCAAGCAGGCGGCTGATCTGCTCATGCTGTTGCTGCTCAGCTTGCGGGGCAATGCGTTCATCTATCAGGGCGAGGAGCTCGGCCTGCCGCAGGCTGTGGTTCCGTTCGAACATCTCAAAGACCCTGAAGCGATTGCCAACTGGCCGCGCACGCTCGGCCGCGACGGGGCGCGCACACCGCTGCCGTGGATTTCGGGCGCGCCGAACTCAGGCTTTTCTGGCGGCGAGCCCTGGCTGCCGGTTGATCCGGCGCATGATGGTCTGGCAGTGGACGTTCAGGAGGGCGACGCGCAATCCAGCCTGCATGTGACCCGCGAGCTCGTAGCCTTGAGAAAATCACTGCCAGCCCTGCGGCTTGGCGAGCTGCACTTTGTCGAGGCTCCGGAGGGTGTTCTCTCCTTCGAGCGCAGGCTGGAGGGGCAGTCCGTCAGCTGTGTTTTCAACATTGGCCAAGTGACGGCAAGCTTCGGCCCGCCTGTAGGAAATACAGCACATATCATTGCAACTCAGCTTGGACGCGTTAACCGTCCAGTGTCTCTGCCCGCCCATATTGAGCCGTGGACAGGATATTGGGCCATTTCCGGCAAACGGGGAGGCCGGGGGGCGGACTAGACATGGCAAATTCAGGATCTCGGCAATCGAGGAAATCGACACGGCTCGAGGACCTCGCCAAACGGGCCGGGGTGTCGATCTCGACGGTATCGCGGGCGTTGAATGACAGCCCGGCCATCAACCGGCGCACCAAGCAGGCGATCTGGGAACTGGCCAGAGAGCTTGACTATCCCTTCCGCCAGCGCATGCCTGCCGGCCCCATCGGCGCTGAAGCCACGATCGCGGTCGTCGTGCCGCAACCGCAGGCTCGCGACGGCAATGTCTACGACCCGTTCTTCATCGAGCTGCTCTCAGGAATCGCCGAGGCGGCGCGTGAGCGCAGCTGCGATATGCTGGTCAGCCACATCACGCCGACCAATTATGATGACCTCGCATTTGCGATGAGCACGAGCCGGGCCGACGGGGTGATCTTCATCGGGCAAAGCTCGCTGCATTCGGAGTTCAACAGCCTCGCCAACAAGGACAGCCGTTTTGTCGTCTGGGGCGCTGAACTGCCCGAGCAGAGCTATTGCTCTATCGGCAGCGACAATCCGATGGGCGGGCGCCGGGCGACTTCACACCTTGCCCGCCTTGGCCGGCGCAAGATCCTGTTTCTCGGGGACACCGAAGCGCCAGAAGCCACACAGCGCTATCGCGGCTATCTCGACGCCCTCGACAAGGCAGGCATCGATGCGCGCCCTGAATGGTATCTGCCGGTGCATTTCGAAGTGGAATCGGCAGAAGCGGCGATCAGCAGCCAGATCGAGCAGGGGCTCGACTTCGACGGCGTCGTCGCGGCGAGCGATCTCATCGCCTTTGGCGCCATCCGTGCGCTCCAGGCGAGCGGCCGCAGTGTGCCGGAGGATGTCTCCGTTGTCGGTTATGACAATGTTCCGTTCAGCCGTCTGGCGCGGCCCGCGCTGACAACGGTCTCGCAGGATACCGCCAAGGCAGGACGGCTGCTTGTCTCGAAACTGGTCGATTCCAAAGGCGGATCGCGCCGCTCGGAGCGCTCACCGACTGAGCTGATCGTGCGCGCCTCCTGCGGCGCCTGAGCGCCGAGGACACAGGCCTGACCGGTGTTCTGGTTAACGCTATTGCGCCAATTCTACAGCGCAGTTTGCCGGAGGCTTAAACGCCTCGACCTAGTCTGATGAGCAAATCGTGAGGACGAGAATACCATGCAGATGAATCCAGTCTTGACCCTTGGCCTATCCATTACCTGCGGCGCTGCTGCGCTCCTTGGCGCCCGGTTATTTCTATCGCCTGATGACAAGGCCGGCGCGCCGGCCGAGCTGACAGTCATGGAAGTCGAGATGCAGGACGTGCTAGTCGCGGCGCGAAACATTCCGCGCGGGGTCCGGCTCGAAGAGGAATGGTTCGACCTTGAATCGCGCCCGGCCGAAGAAGTGCCTCTCGGCGCGTTCAATTCCTTCAAGGAGTTCAATGAGCGCTCAAACGGGCGGCCGACCCTGATCGAACTGACCGCCGGTGAAATGCTGTCGGAGAAGTTCCTTCTGTCTGAAGGCCTTCGCGGCTCGCTCGCATCCAAGATCCCGCCGGGCTACCGGGCCTATTCGGTCAAGATGACGGACGAGTCGGGCGTTGCCGGCTTTGTGCTTCCGGGTGACCATGTCGATGTCATCTTCTATCAGCGCGGCAAGGAAGGCCGGCTCTATTCGGACCAGACCGCGTCTAGCTCTGCCGTGGCCGGCCCTGTCGCCGATGTGCTGCTGCAGAATGTCGAAGTCCTCGGTGTCGATCTGAATGATGACATGACGGCTGCTTCGCCAAGCCCGTTCAGCACCGCGACTTTGGCGGTATCCCTCGAGCAGGCCCAGCGCCTGTCGGTTGCCTCGGAGCTCGGTGAGCTGTCGCTGGCGCTGCGCGGCAGTGCCGATGAGGAGTTCCAGGAAGCAACGTCGATCAGCCTCGGCAAGGACGCCCGGCCTGCACCGGTCGCCCGCATCGCGCCGCGCCGCCTCGTCGCCAAGGCCCCAACCGTCTCAACCGTCGAGGTTATCCTCGGCAATGAGACCTCCTCCCACAGCGTTCCGTCATCGCAATAAGACTTTGACGGCCGCTCCGTCGGCCTGACCTTTCACACACAGCCGAGCAGCCGGATGCCCACCTAGGTGACCGGCTGCTTGCGTTTGACCTGTGGGGAGTTGCCAGGCCTCGGCCGCCTAGACCTGAGACATCACGTCTGCGATGCGGACGACAGCCGGCAGCATCAGAACGGTCAGCAGGGACGGGAAGACGAACAGGATCAGCGGCACGACCAGCTTTGCCGGCAGGGCGAGCGCTTTTTCCTCGGCATAGAGCATGCGCTTCTCGCGCATGTCGGCGGCGAAGACACGCAGGGTTTCGCCGACGCTTGTGCCGAGTTCTTCGGACTGGCGCAGCATGGTCGCCAGCGCTCTCGCTTCATCGAGACCAAGACGGTCGGCAAAATTCTTCCAGGCCTCGGTGCGCGCGCGCCCGGCGCGGGTTTCGAGGTTCATGATCTTCAGATGGTCTGCAAGGTTGGGATAGCGCTGGACCAGTTCGTCCGACACGCGCTGCACCGCGCCGTCGAGGCTGAGCCCGGCCTCCACGCAGGCGACCATCAGGTCCATCATGTCAGGGAAGCCTTCGCGGTACTGGTCTTCGCGCTTCGATATCCGCTTGTCGAGCAGGAAGGAGGGGGCAACGAAGCTGATCACGGCCAGAGCCACCGAAGCCATGATGAAGCCGCGCTCCGGCATGAACTGATCGTAGAATTGCCAGGTTGCGATGAGGACAATCTGCGGGACGATCAACGCTACGAAACGCACGCCGATATAGATGTAAGGTGCCGACTTTGAGTAGAAGCCGGCCTTCATGAGCCGGTGGCGGACCTTGGTCGTCTCTTCGGAATTGGGATCGGTGAAGCGCCGGCCGATCGACTCGATCAGCGAGTTCTTCGGCTTTTGCGGATAGGCCTTGCCTTTCGGCTTGCGCGTCTCGCCATCCTCGCTTCTGAGGCGGTCGCTGATCTGGTTCTTGTCGCGCACGGACCGGAACACTGTGCTGCCGAGCACAAGCATGGCGGCGCCCATCACGATCATGATGATCGTGATCGTCGGTGTATGGTTGCTCATCAGGTCTGCAGGCATCGCTCGCTCCTCAGACCTTGAAGTTGATCATCTTGCGCATCATCAGATTGCCGACCGCCATCCAGAGGACGCAGCCGCCGAGGCCGTACTGGATGATCTTCTGATCGATGACATCGCCGTAGAAGTGCGGCGTCAGGAGATGCATGGCGATGAGGACAATAAAGGGCGCTGAGGTCAGGATCATTGCAGAGGCGCGGCCTTCGGACGAGGCTGCCTTCACCTTGAGGCGCATTTTCTGGCGGGCGCGCACCGTCGCCGCATTGACCTTGAGCAGGCTGGCCAGGTTGCCGCCTGTTTTTGCCTGGAGGCGGACAGTTGCGGCAAACAGTTCGACGTCCGGCTGCCTTGTGCGCTCGGCGAGCTTCTTGATCGCCTCTTCCAGGCTGGAGCCATAGGATATCTCGTCTGCCGCCAGACCGAATTCAGAGCCGATCGGGTCCGGCATCTCCTTGCCGACGAGCGCAACGGCGGTGGGCACGGGGTGGCCGGCTTCAAGGCTGCGGACGATCACTTCCAGCGCATCGGGCAGCTGCGCGCCGAGCAGCTTTTCGCGGGCGCCGGCTTTCATGTTCAGGAACAGGACCGGCAGGAGCACGCCTGCGGCCACGGCTGCGCCGGCCGAGATGAGAAAGCTGCGCAGAAACCAGAAGCTGACGCCGGCTGCGACAATGGCGAGGCCAGCAGAAATGGCGGCCCAGAGCGATGGATTGAAGGCCAGTCCGGAGCGGGTAACCAGCGTGTTGAACCAGCGGATCGCCATGGTCTGGTTGCCATCCTTGTCGAGCCCGCGCTGGCGGCGCAGCTCGACAATGAGATCGGCAACGGACGCCTGGCTTTCCTTGACCTTGAGCCGCTGATTAATCCTGGTCTTGGCGAGCGCCGTCTTGCCGAAGCCCAGCACCGATTGCATCGCCATGAAGGCGGACGCAAAGGCCAGGACGTAGATGAGGCCAGAGACATCCATCGCGCTATTTCGGCACGGTCAGCAGCGGGTTGGACGGATCGAAATACTCCATGGGCAATTGTACGCCGCGGCGCTGCATTTCATCGAGGCATTTCGGGCGCAGGCCCGTGGCGCGGAACTCGCCGACGACAGTGCCGTCTTCCTCGGTGCGCAGGCGGTTGAAGGTGAAGATGTCCTGCATCTGGATGATCTCGCCTTCCATGCCGGTCACTTCGGTCACATGGGTGATGCGGCGCGAGCCGTCCGACAGGCGCTGGGCCTGGATGATGACACCGATGGCAGAGGCGATCTGGTGGCGGACGGCCTCAGCCGAGATACGCAGGCCGCCCATGGCGACCATCTGTTCGAGACGGCTGATCGCCTCACGCGGATTGTTGGCGTGGATCGTTGCCATCGAGCCTTCATGGCCGGTGTTCATCGCCTGCAGCATATCGAAGGCTTCTTCGGACCGGACCTCGCCCAGGATGACGCGGTCAGGGCGCATGCGCAGGGCGTTCTTTACCAGTTCGCGCTGCCGGATCTCGCCCTTGCCCTCAAGGTTGGGCGGGCGGGTTTCCATCCGCGCAACGTGCGGCTGTTGCAGCTGAAGTTCGGCGGCGTCTTCGATCGTGATCAGGCGCTCCTTATGGCTGATCGCCTTTGAGAGGGCGTTGAGCAGCGTCGTCTTACCTGAGCCTGTGCCGCCGGAGATGATCGTCGTCACCCGGCATTTCACCGCGCTGTGAAGAAACTCGGCAACTTCCTTGGGCATCGCCTGGAATTCGATCAGTTTTTCAAGCGTAAGCGGCTTCTTGGAGAATTTCCGGATCGAGACGAGCGGCCCATCAATGGCGACAGGTTCGACAGCGGCATTGACGCGCGAACCATCGAGCAAGCGGGCATCGACCAGCGGCTGGCTTGCGTCGACGCGCCGGCAGAAAGCCGAGACGAGGCGCGAGACGATGCGGCGCAAATGAGCATTGTCGCGGAACTTGGCCTCGGAGAGTTCGAGCTCGCCGCGGCGCTCGACATAGACCTGGTTGTATCCATTGATGAGGATATCCGAGATGGTCGGGTCTTCGAGCAGGGGCTCAAGCGGCCCAAGGCCCGTCATTTCATGATAGACGCTGTCGGCAAAATTGGCGACCTCGGCCTGGTTCATCGGGATCCGCTCATCGCGCACAATCTCTGTGACGAGCCGGCGGACCTGCTTTTTCATCTCGGTCTCGTCCAACTGGTCCAGCATGGAGAGGTCAAGCTCATCGATCAGCTTGTTGTGAACCCGCAGTTTTGCGTCGAGCAGATCGAATGAGGGCGGGACGTGATCTTCGTCAGCGTCTGCGGCCGCCTCTTCAGCATCATCGGCCCCGAACGCTGGCTGAGGCTTTTCCGCCGTCTCGGTGTCGAGCGATTGCAGTGTTTCATCGAGGCTTTTTTCGTCCTCGGCGGGCGCTGTCTGGCCCTGCGCTTTTGAAAGAAGGGAGAACCTGGGCATCTAGGCCTCCTTTCTCTGTTTTGGCGCGCCGGTTTCGCCGTCAAACCCGAGCTCGAGGTGTTCGATCAGCATTGCGACGTCCTTTGAGATCTTGTTGCCAGGCTTGGCTTGGCCCACTGCTTGGCCGAAATTCACGGCCGTCAGCGCAGCGTCCCAGTCAGATGAGACGGACGCGTAGACCGGGCGCCCAATCGCGTCTTCGGCCTGCGATACGGTCACCGTATTGCCGAACACTCTCTTGGCCATCCGGTTGAGAACGATTTTCGGCGTAGCGATATTGTCGGAGGCGTCTTCAAGCTCCTCGGCGCGGTGGCGCGAGGAATGGAGCGCCGGGACGGTCAGCTCGCTGACAATGAGGCACTCATCGGAGCCTGTAACAACTGCGCCTGTCCATGGCGTCGGCCAGCGCGGCAGATCGATGACGACCATGTCGTAGGAAGAGCAGGCGACATCCAGCATCTTCAGGATGGCTTCCGGCTTGATGCCGGTCCACATCCGGTTCGAGCGCGGTGCGGACAGGATATGAATTCCATTCTTGTGGCGCGTGATGAAGGCCTGGAGGAGCGCATCGTCGATGCGGTCGGCAGACTGGGTGAGCGCGGCCTGGTTC
>NZ_JBARZC010000620.1:0-3140 GCF_049649345.1 Henriciella sp.
CAAGCGGCCAGACCCGGCACACCGCGATCACCTCGCCGTCCAGCACGGCGACGCGGTTGATGTCCGGGATCGAGGCGGAATATTCGCGCAGGCGCTCTGCCGTCTTGGCAAAGTGGCCCGGCCCGAAGGTCGCATCGAAGAGGTTCTCGATGGCATCGGCGTGTCGCACGGGCGTCTCGGGGAGGATTTCCAGCATGCGCGCCGCTTAGAGCGCTGCGCCGGGATGTGCAACAGGGATTGGGCGTCTGGGGCGGTGTGAAAATTTCCGCTTGAAATAGTTCAATAGTTCTACGATTATAGAAATATGAAACAGCAAGACGCTATAGACGCCCTCTCTGCCCTCGCCCAGTCCCGGCGGCTCGATGTGTTCCGCCTGCTCGTGAAGGCAGGGCGGTCGGGCCTGCCCGCCGGCGAGATCGCCGAGGCGCTGAGTGTTCCGGCCAACACATTATCAGCGCAGCTGGGCATCCTCTCACAGGCAGGCCTGATCGAAGGCCGGCGCGAGGGCCGCTCCATCATCTACTCGGTCCAGTTCGATGCCGTCAGCGACCTGATCGTCTGGCTTATGGAAGACTGCTGCGCGGGTGAGCGCGATGTCGCCGGCCCCGTCCAGTTCGCCGCGAACCGTTGCTGCGGCTGAACCACCCACACATTTTCAACCGGCAAAGGAGCCGAAAAATGAAACGCCTGCATATCCATGTTGCCGTCGACGATCTGTCTCAAGCGACCTCGTTCTACTCCACCCTGTTCGATGCCGAACCAACTGTCGAAAAGCGGGACTATGCGAAGTGGATGCTGGAGGACCCTCGGGTGAACTTTGCGATCTCTGCGCGGGGTGCGGCGGGGGGCGTGGAGCATCTCGGCATCCAGGTCGAGACCGCCGACGAGCTTGCCGAGGTCTATGGCCGGCTGGCACGCGCCGACGCGGCCGTGCTGGAAGAGGGCGAGACAATTTGCTGCTACGCCAAATCCGAGAAGAGCTGGATCAGCGATCCGGCCGGCGTCTCCTGGGAAGTCTTCCACACCCATGGCGAGGCGGCCTCTTATGGTGGCGGCGTCGAGGCTGAGGACGGACGATTGGCGAAGACGCCGACGGGCATGCCGCGGTCTGCGGGCCCGGCGGCCTGCTGCGCTGGCTGACCGGCGAGGGGGCAAATGACCACCGCACGGAAATATCTCGCCGAATTTTTCGGCTCATTGCTGCTGTCGGGCGTGGTGATCGGCTCGGGCATTCTCGCGCTTGATCTGTCGGCCGGGAATGATGCCGTCGCGCTCATCGGCAATACGGCGGCGACGGGCGCGATCCTCTGGGTACTGGTCGCTGTGCTTGCTCCCATCTCGGGCGCGCACTTCAATCCGGCGGTGACGCTCGGCTTCCTGATCCGCCGGGAGATTTTGCTGCCGGATGCCGCCGCCTATGTCCTCATCCAGGTCGCCGGCTGCGTGGCGGGCGCCTGGCTCGCCCATGCCATGTTCGAGCTGCCGCTGCTCCAGATCGCCGCGACGGACCGCTCGGGCGCCGCCAAGATGCTCGCCGAAGGGGTGGCCACTTTCGCGCTCGTCTTTGCGATCTTCGGGGCGATCCGGCACTCGCCGAAAGCTGTCCCGGCCGCCGTCGCGCTGACTATCACCGCCGGCTACTGGTGGACCGCCTCAACCAGCTTCGCCAATCCGGCGATCACGGCCGCGCGGGCGCTTTCGGATACGTTTGCAGGGGTGCGACCTGCCGATGTGCCAGGCTTCGTGGTCGCTCAGCTGATCGGGGCGGTGCTCGCGACAGGCGTGAGCGCGGTGTTGTTCGGGGCGCGCGGCAAGGCCTGACGCCGCTGGTCCCCGTGAAGGCGGGGATCTCCATCAGCCGGGTTGGGTGCTTCGAAGCAGCACCAGCGGCCGCAGACCCGGGTCTCCGGGCGCGGCAGTCATCAATCTTGTTGCAACAGAAGCCGCCATGGTGAGCGAAGTCGAACCATGGGGGCGGGAGATTGTTTCCCGGCCCGTCCTTCGACGTCGCTCAGGAAACGGGCCCTGCGCCGTTCAAGGCGGATCGGGGTCTGTGGAGACTGCGAGTAGGGCGAGCGGATCGGAACTGCCAGCTCCGGAAAAGGAGAGCCCCGCACTGCCGCAGGCGAGGATCGCGGCGAGCGTCATGTCGCGCGCGAGCCCGGCGCAAAGGCGGGCGAGAACATCGGGGTCAAACCGGGTTTCGAGCTTGAGCCAGGGCGTCTTGTCGAAGCCGTCCGGCAGGGCGCATTTGGCGCGCCGTTCGGCCTCGGTCTCGTCCCAGGCGGAGATGAAGATCATGCCGTCGTCGCGCAGATGCCAGCGCATCCATGTGCGGCCTTCCTCGCGCGCCACGCGGTAGGTCAGGTCGAGCCGGCGGAGATTATAGAAGAGCTGCCACCAGTGCCGCACCGGCACCTGCATCAGACACCACCAGATTTTCTGCCAGGTCAGCTCCATGCGGCAGGCTTATAGCCGGGGGCTGGGGGAGGGGGATGGATTAAACCGTAGGGTGCGATAATTAGAACAAATGCAGACGTTGTCATGATCAGGTCTTGAACTTGCTCAATCGGTGAGCTACATCGTTTTGGCCCCGAAACTAGGGTTCGGGGGAGCGCTGTTTAGGACCGCAAGTGCGACAAGTCGCGCCGCGGTGAGTAGTATCGTGACATTGATCACGGCTACGCCTCCTGAATTCTGCACGCTACTCGTATAGTAGCACACTAGGTTATAATCGTACCGATTTCGATCGGGAGTAAGGTCGGTAACCCGGGGGACAAATGAGACGCACGGCATCTTCTGCCCCCGGGTGCGCACCTGAAGACGAATTCGATCCGCTCATCGACGACTTCGTAACGAAAGAGCGAAACTACATTCATTTCGATCTTCCTTTGAGCGATTCAGATCGCGAGTCGGATTACGTACAGTCGATAGATATCTCATCTCACGCATTTTGGCCGCTGCTTGGATTTACTAAAGTAGAGCGACGGACCAAGTGGTCTCGTGAGCGAGGGCGATACTTCGAAGACAAACCACGAAAGATCAAATTCGGGTCTCACACCGATGCAGCTATTCTTGAGCGTTACGCGAAAAAGCTTGGAAGCTCTTACGAGCGCTTTCTGGACCAAACAACACTTGAA
>NZ_JBARZC010000621.1:0-3684 GCF_049649345.1 Henriciella sp.
GCCTAGACCTAAGTGGAACGCTTCACGTTGATGCGGCGAGTTTCCCTGAACCGGCCATTCGTCCCGTTCGCAGTGTTGGTTGAAGTGGGCTCTCCACCGCCATTCGCTTCGCCGGTCGCCAGGGGCCGGTTCAGGTTTCAACTGCCATTCGCAACACGAAGCCGAACTGGAGTTGGAGTTCCCCCGGTTTGATGGTATCCGTCCGCTGTGGCCGCTCTGACGGGCGGAATCCGGGGTTGATAGTGTCCACCATCGATAGTGGACATCTTGAGGCACTCCATGGCGGGCAAGAAGGGTCAGAAGAAGCGGTTCTGGGCTGACGAAGAGAAGCGGTCGATCTGCGAGCAGGCTTTGGCGCCGGGCGTGTCGGTCGCGCAGGTTGCACGTCGCTATTCGATGAACGCGAACCTGATCTTCAAATGGTCGAAAGACCCTCGCTTTTCCCCTGCCACGGGCAAAACGCCATGCGGCCCGGAAGACGGCAGCGTCTTCCTGCCGGTGGAAGTTTCCGGCCCCACCGTCGACCGCCGGGTCGACGACACGACCACGGGGTCAGCCGGTTCGGCATCATCTCCCGTCTTGGCCCACCGGGTCGACATCACGCTGTCAGATGGACGACGGGTCGTTGTCGAAGGACCCACGGCGCTGTCGTCTGTTGTCGGACTTGTGGAAGGGCTGATGGGATGATCCCGGTGCCGAGCAATACACGGGTGTGGCTTGCGGCCGGTGTGACCGACATGCGGCGGGGCTTCAACACGCTGGCGGCGCAGGCCGAGAAGGTTCTGCTCGAGGACCCGTATTCCGGCCATCTGTTCGTGTTCCGAGGGCGCCGGGGTGATCTTTTGAAAATCATCTGGTGGGACGCTCAGGGGGCCTGCCTGTTCTCCAAGCGCCTTGAGCGTGGCCGGTTCGTCTGGCCTGCGGCGAAGGAGGGAAAGGTGAGCCTCAGTCCGTCGCAACTCTCGATGCTGCTCGATCACCCATGTTGATACCCCCTGTCGTCAAGCTGACAGATTCTCAAATCCAGTTCGTGGATGATGTGATTTCGAAGGTTCCGCACGCCTTCCAACACGACTGATGTGTCGGGAAACAGATAGGCACCGGTTGGCTGAGGGTCGATGAGCAGACGCTTTTTCTTGATCTGGACATAGAGCCAGTTGACCGGGATACCCAGCTTTGCAGCAAGAGCTGTTGTGCTCAGAAAGCCCGGATCGTGGTTCCACCGCCTGCGCGAGGGAGGCGTCTTGATGCCTTCGGCCAGCCGTATGCGCTGCACGGTGACAGGGAGAACCTTGTCGGCACAGTTTGCCGAGCGGTGTCCCTCGTTGGTGAGAACGCGGGCGATTTCATCGTCGGGCATGCCAACCTTTGCCAGTTCAAGCAGGCGCACCCGCATTTCGGCACCCCGTGCGAGTTTCGTGATCGCAGTTACCCGCATCTTGATATCAAGATCGGTCACCGCCCCGCCGCGCCATACGATGCGGACCAGCGCGCTCTCGGGCGTCCGGTCGAGCACCACCTTGTCCACCAGGCAGCGCAGTAGCGACTTGCGATGCGCGTCAGTGGTGGCGGGAGCCGCCCAGATTTGCGGCAGACGTCCGGCCAGGGACACCACCTTGCCGGTGAAAGCCTTCCCCATTGCCACATGCGCGGTCGGTTGCTGTGCGGACTGCTCGGCAAGCGCCGCCTCCGCCGCTCGAACCTCCATCAGCGCGCTTTCCCAGCGACGCTCAAGTTCGGCGGCGACAAGACGGTTGTCAGGATCGACGCGATTGTACTGCCGCTGTGCCAGGGCCGCTGCATAGCGCTTGCGCTCAACTTCGCGTTCGGCGTTTGCACGCAAGGCGCTGTCGACTTGGCTCTGGGCCCGGCGGGCGCGCGACAGGGCATCGAGTTCCGCAGGGGCCAACGCGGTCAAGAATGCGTCGGCAACAGCGGCATCCACCGCTTTGGCCCGGATATGCTGGCAAGTGGGCAAACCGGAATGGGTGCGCAAGTGGTTGCAGACATACTCTCCCCCGCCCTTGTATCTGGTATACATTTTGTGCCCACATCGCCCGCACCACACTATACCCTGCAATAGAAGTTCACCGTCGCGGGGGATGCCTCTTGTCTTGATGCGCATGTATTCGGCCCGGTTGTCGCTCACGGTGCTGCGGATTTTCTCATAGGTCGGCCAATCGATATAGGCCGGATACCGGTCCTTCACGACGATACGCCACTCGTCGAGAGATCTCGCCACTTTTGCCTTTGCTGCAGGCCGACCGTCCGGTGTGGTGTCGCGCATGCGGGTTCGGCCATAGACGAAGGCTCCTGCGTAGGCGGGATTTTTCAGGATCGTTGCGACCGCGGCAACCGTCGCGCGGGCCCAGTGCAGCTCGCCGTGCCGGTCCCTGCGTGGCAGATCGAGGCCACGGGCATTCAGCGTGCGCATCACCTTGGCGACGCTGCGCAGCTTCATGAAGAGCTCAAACACAAGACCGATCCGGCCCTGAACAGCCGTATCGGGGTCTTTCAGCACCACACCGCTGGGGTCCCGCACGAGGCCGACCGGCAAGGTGAGCGCGAGCTCGCCACGCTGAGCCTTGGCAATGAGACCGGCCGTCAGGCGGCTGCGGATCGTATGCTGCTCCAGTTCGGATATGGTTCCCTTGAGGCCGAGCAGCAGGCGCCCGTTGGCGCTGCCGGGATCATAGACGCCGTCGCGATCGGCGATCAGACATCCCCGCAGCCCGCAGATGTCCAGAAGAGGATACCAATCGGAACAGTTGCGCGCGAGCCGTGTCACGTCGATGGACAAGATCATCCCCACTTCGCTGAGCCCGACCCGGCCGACAAGCTCTTGGAACCCGCTGCGATGCGTCGCGGACGCGCCGCTCAGACCAAGATCGGCGTCGATCACGTCAATATCGGCCTCATGCCATCCGAGGTCGCGGGCGCGCTGGCGCAGCGCGTATTGGAGCCTCAGGCTCTCCTTGTTGCTCACGACCTGATGGGGCGTCGACTGCCGGATGTAGACAACAGCTTTGCGCTTCAGATGCATCGGCTGAATCAACTCGAACATCACGAAAGACCTCCGCCAGAACCACGGCAATATCGCCGATGATCTGGCGCCTTAGCGTCACCGGCAGCGTCGTCCAAAGATCTTCGGGTGCCGTGCTCATGATGCTCCATATCTACCACATTTAGTAGATTCAGCAAAGCATCAACGCTCAATTTTGTGGGCATGGTTGGCAAAGCAAGCGGCTCGGTCGCCGCCACGGGCACATTCAGTGTGACCCCATCGCGATACGCGACCTCGTAGCAGGGGGAAGAACTCCCCCTGCAAAAGCTCGATCGGCCAAGAACCTGGAACGAGCGCCCATAGAGCGGGTGCCGTGGATCAAGGACCTGAACGTCCTCCGGAAAGGATTCGTCAGCATCACCAACAGGGGTATCCAGAAACACCTTCGCTGGAGGGGATCGACTGGCGCATGCCGCAAAGGACATGGCGGCCATTGCAGGCGGGATAGTCAATAAAACAGGGCGTTTGGCGCGTTTCTTGTTCCGTCACGGCCACCGTTTCGGTATATTCCAGCCATGCTGGAGACGCTCAAATCCCTCCCGGACGATCCTGACGATCTGAAGGGGCTGGTCGCCCTGATGGGCGAGGAGATCAAGTCGCTGTCCCTGAAGGTGGAAGAC
>NZ_JBARZC010000622.1:0-2968 GCF_049649345.1 Henriciella sp.
GGGGTCTTGCGCGAGGTCGTGAAGCGCTGCGCCTTGGCGGTGAATTTGAACCCGTCCGGCGTTTCGCTCGCCCATCTCTCGAAGACGTGCGGCTTCTGGTTGCGATAGAAGGTGGAATTGATCTCGATGGCGGTCAGCTGCCGCGAGGCATATTCGAGCTGGCGCTTCTTGGCGAGATCATCTGGATAGAAGGTCTCTTCCCAAGGCTCATAATTCCAGCCGCCAATGCCGATACCAATGGGATGGGTCATATCTCTTGCGCTTCAGATGACTTGTCACAAGCCTACAGCGATGATCAGCCTTTCGCGACCCGTAAATTGCGCCTTAAAATCGACAGCCCCATCGCTGCAACAGGTCTTACAGAACACGCCATATCGGGCCAGAGAAATCCCGATTGCAAAGGCGCATTCAGACTTCAACTCAATATTTGATCAACACTTCTGATCTATACTCAAAGTATAAAATATTAAAACGAGACTTCGTTGGGTGAACGGGGAGAATACAATGGACGCGTCGGAGATTAAACGCTTGCTTTCAAGCGCCAAAAAGCCGTGGGACAGCAGACATCAGAGGTCGCAAGGCTTTTACGCCCTCTTTCTGAAACCGGGATGCAATATACCGGGTCTGGCTATTGGAGACGGTCGTCTCCTCTACATTGGAGACGCCGAGAACGGGCGCTCTCCTAGTGACCATTTTAGCCAATCTAACATTCATACCAGGCCATCCATGCTCCGCCGATGTCTCGGCGCCCTTCTCCACGAAGAACTGGATCTTCTGGCAGCGCCGCTCGCGCGCAAACGCCGAATTCTTCCCCAGCCGCCCGCCTTCACGTTCGATGTCGACAGCGAAGACCGATTAAGCGCGTGGATGAACGCTTCGATAGATGTCGCCTTTGTCCCGCATGAAGAGGGAGCGTCCGTCGCGCGGTGGATGCTCGTTTCCACGCTTCAGCCTCCGCTCAATTTCCATGGGTGGCGGAACCCGCAGGAGAAATATGTCCGGCGGCTGAAACGCAAATGCCTGAAAACGGCATCAGGCTTCAGAGTGCCGAGCTTCAGAGCGGCGTAACAACAATCGCCAGGAAACCGAGCGCCGTTACGACGGGTCCAGGCCGAGCCTCTTGTGCCAGTCGGCGATGCTTTCATCGGGATATTCGTCAAACGCCTTGTCTTCCGGTCGGATATCCGGTTCGACCCAGGCCGCCTTGCTTGCCAGCATAATGTGCGTGCGTTCAGGCGGTGTCGGCAGCTCGGTGTCGATGGCAGAGGCATGCGGATGGATGAGGTCCGGCCAGCGCTCGTCATAGGCCCAGAGCGCCGTGCCGCACGCGCCGCAGAATGCCCGCTCACCCGGACTTGTCTTGTCGCCTTCATCATGGAGGATCGCGTGAAATGTCTTCACGGCGTCCTTGCCTTGCACACTCAAAGTGTCCGACAGTGCCCCCAGATTGATCGCATAGCCGCCCGCGCCGGCCGATTTGCGGCAGATCGAACAATAGCAGAGCATGTAGGGATAGGGATGCGGCGCCTCGACGCTGAATGTCACCGCGCCGCAATGGCAGGATCCTTCGAGTTTCATATGAGGCTCCTTGTCCGGAATTGGCCTTCGGTCAAAGATGAACCTATCGCCTAGAGCGATGTTCCTCCATGGTTGCTAGCCCCTTTGGGTTGCAGCGCTAATCAAATGCGAAATCTAAGCATTCAGGCCAGCTTCGACACGTCCGGCCAAACGTGGTGAATGTAAGGGCTTAGCGCATGCCGTCTACGCAAGCCAAGCGCGTAGTCGGCGGTTCGGAAAGCAGCCCGCCATTCGTCTCGCGAGGTTGGACCTCCCATGTCTTCATCGCCAATGAAGCTGACGAAAAGCAAATGCGCATCTACACGATGCTGCCGGAGAAAATCGAGATGGGCGATCCGGTTGGCATATTGAAAAAATACTTTTGTCCAGTCAGTTCCGGTTCGGGCTTGTAGTCGTGCGGCCGTGCCGCTCAGCGCTGTGCCGATCATGGAAAGAGACTTTTCCGAGGCCTGGGTCGGAGGAGAAAAGAACTCATCTAGGTGGGCCTTCGCTTCGACCAGCACCGCCCGGTCCCCTGCCAAGCCTAGCGCATCCCACTGCGGACCCCGTTTGGGCCAGAAACTGCCAAGTGCTTCCTTCAAATGCCCCTGCCCGATTACATCCAGGAATGCGGCATCGCGGTATTCTGCATAGTCGTCTCCTTTTAGCGGAGAGACCCATCTGATACTTGGAAACGCGTCGGGGCAGAGCATAGCCCCGCCCCGTTCAATCGCGATCTGCAACCATTTGAGGCTGCCGCGTGTCCCCTGCGGCTGAACAACCCTCATGAAGGCCTACGTATCCAGGAAGCTCCGGAGCTTCCGGCTCCGGCTTGGGTGTTTCAGCTTGCGGAGCGCCTTTGCTTCGATTTGACGGATGCGTTCGCGCGTCACCGAGAATTGCTGGCCGACTTCTTCCAGCGTGTGGTCAGTGTTCATGCCGATGCCGAAGCGCATGCGCAGCACGCGTTCTTCACGCGGGGTGAGCGAGGCGAGCACGCGGGTCGTGGTTTCGCGCAGATTGCTCTGGATCGCCGCATCGACCGGCAGAAGCGCCATCTTGTCCTCGATGAAGTCGCCGAGGTTTGAATCCTCGTCGTCGCCAATCGGGGTTTCCAGCGAAATCGGCTCTTTCGCGATCTTCAGGACCTTGCGGATCTTCTCCAGCGGCAGACCGAGCTTTTCAGCCAGTTCTTCCGGCGTCGGCTCACGGCCGATCTCGTGCAGCATCTGGCGCTGGCTACGGACGATCTTGTTGATCGTTTCGATCATGTGCACCGGACTACGGATCGTGCGGGCCTGATCAGCAATCGAGCGCGTAATCGCCTGGCGGATCCACCAGGTCGCATAGGTCGAGAATTTGTAACCGCGGCGGTATTCGAACTTATCGACCGCTTTCATCAGGCCGATAT
>NZ_JBARZC010000623.1:0-4463 GCF_049649345.1 Henriciella sp.
CGCGCCTCCGCTTTCATCCGCGGCCGGCTTGGCAAGCAGATCGAGATGAAATTCACCCCGCAGCTGCATTTCATCGCCGACCATTCCTACGACAAAGGCGCCTATATGGAGGCGATCTTCGACCGCCCGGAAGTGCGCCGCGATCTCGACTAGGCCGAAACCGCCTCGCGCTTGATGTCGAGGCCCGGCATGGAGCCGTCCTCGCGCCAGTCTTTCAGCAGGCCGAAATACTCCATCGAGCCGCCACCATAGAAGGAATTCTGCCGCGCGCGGGCAGCGATCTGGCCTTCATTATTGTAATAGCCCGGCGTGCACTCAGCGAGGAATTGCTCTCGCATCTGCGCTTTCTCGATAATCGTGCTGACCCAATCCGATTGGGCTTCTTCTGTCGGCTCTATCTGGACGATGCCTTCGTCCAGCGCGCGCGACAGGAGGTAGGACAGATGCACGGCCTGCTCATCGAGCTGGTGAGGATAGTTGGCCGTAAAGGCCGCCTGCGCCCCGCCCATGACGAAGACGTTGGGAAAGTCGCGCACGAATATGCCGTGCAGGCTTTCAACGCCGTCCTCCCAGGCGTCTGACAGGGCCTTGCCGCCGCGCCCATAAAGCTCATAGCCGGACCGGCGCGTATAGCTGGTGCCGACCTCGAAGCCCGTCGCATAGATCAGGCAATCGAGCTCATATTCCTTGCCATCGACGACGACGCCGTTCTCTGTAATGCGCTCCACGCCCTGTCCGTTCGTATCGACCAGGCTCACCGTCTCGCGGTTGAATGTGGCAAGATAATCGTCATGGAAGCAGGGCCGCTTGCAGAACTGCCGATACCAGGGCTTCAGCGCCTCGGCCGCGTCGCGGTCGGCGATCACTTCATCGACGCGTGCGCGGATGGATTCCATCTTCTTGAAGTCAGCAAGCTCCGCGATCTGCTGAAGTTTCTCGGGCGACATCTCTTCGCCGTTCTGGTCGGCCGCGATGAAGAGGAGGTTGCGGATAATGTCGGTCCAGCCATCCTTGACGAGGTCTTCGGCCTGATAACCGCCCGAGACAAGAATGTTGAAATTATCCATCCGCTTCTTCTGCCAGCCAGGCTCAAGTGATTTTGCCCAATCGGGATCGGTCGGCTTGTTGTCGCGCACATCGATCGAGCTTGGCGTTCTCTGAAAGACAAAGAGTTCCTTTGCACCGGCCCCCAGATGCGGCACGCACTGGACCGCCGTTGCGCCGGTGCCGATGATGTCGACGCGCTTGTCTTTCAGCTTGTCGAGCCCGCCTTCCGGGCTGCCGCCGGTATACTCGTAATCCCAGCGGCTGGTGTGGAAGGTGTGGCCCTTGAAGGTCTGGATCCCCGGAATGCCCGGCAATTTCGGGCGATGCAAAGGACCGTTCGACATGATCACGAAGCGGGCCTTCATGGCATCGCCGCGATTGGTCTTCACCGTCCAGCGCCGGGCCTCTTCATCCCAGTGCATCTCGGTGATTTCAGTCTGGAAGAGGACATCATCATAGAGGTCGTAGTGCCGGCCGATGCGCTGGCTGTGTTCGAGGATTTCCTTGGCGCGGGAATATTTCTCAACCGGCATGTAGCCGGTCTCTTCGAGCAGCGGCAGGTAGATATAGCTCTCAATGTCGCAGGCCGCGCCGGGATAGCGGTTCCAGTACCACGTGCCGCCATAATCGCCGCCTTTCTCGACCATGCGGATGTTTTTCAGCCCGGCTTCGCGCAGCCGCGCCCCGGCGAGCAGCCCGCCGAACCCGCCGCCGACAACGATAACGTCCACCTCATCGCTCAACGGCGCGCGGTCGATCTTTTCGTCAATATACGGGTCCTCGACATAGCCGGCATATTCTCCCTGCACCTCGAGGTACTGCTCATTGCCGTCGCCGCGCAGGCGTTTGTCGCGCTCGGCGCGATACTTTTCGCGCAAGCCGTCCGGATCGAAATCGATTTTGCCCTGTGTACCGTCTGCCATGTTTTCCTCCCGCGAAGCCCTTTTGGCCTTCTTGTTTCAACGCGCAGACAACCTGTCTCTGATTTCTTAGATTCTTGACCAGGACATGCTATGTGCAGCGCAATGAAATATGATCTGGACCTTTCACGCCGCGTCAAGGCAAGCGATTCTGCGCCGAAATCTCTGGCGGGAATGTCTGTTCCTGCCCTGAAGGCGGAGATGGAAGCGCTCGGTCTGGAGCCGAAGAAGGCTGGAATGCGCGCCAAGCAGCTGCGCCGCTGGATCCATCATTTCGGCGTGCAGGACTTTGCCGGCATGACCGACATCGCCAAGGAGCTCCGCGCCGAGCTGGCCGAGAAATACGTCCTGACGCGCCCCGAGATCACAGAACACAAGGTCTCCGTCGACGGCACGCAGAAGTGGCTGACGCGCTTCCAGCCGGGCGTCGAAGGCGAAAGCGTCTACATTCCGGATGTTGGCCGCTCCGGCGCGCTCTGCGTCTCAAGCCAGGTCGGCTGCACGCTGAACTGCACCTTCTGCCATACGGGCACGCAGAAGCTGGTCCGCAATCTGACGGCGCAGGAAATCGTGGCCCAAATCCTGATTGCCCGAGACGAGCTGGCCGAATGGCCCTCCTCCATGGAGAACCGCAAGCTCACCAATATCGTCTTCATGGGCATGGGCGAGCCGCTCTATAATCTCGATAATGTCGCCGAAGCCATCGACACCATCTCGGATGGTGATGGCATCGCGCTTGGCCGCCGGCGGATCACTGTGTCGACCGCAGGCGTCGCGCCAAAAATCCCGGAACTGGGTGAGCGCACCGGTGCCATGCTGGCCATCTCGCTGCACGCCGTGCGCGACGATCTGCGCGACGAGATCGTCCCGATCAATCACAAGTATGATCTGAAAACGCTTTTCGACGCCATCCGCGCCTATCCTGACCTTGGCAATTCCAAGCGCGTGACGTTCGAATACGTGATGTTGAAGGGCGTCAACGACTCGCTCGCCGAAGCGCGCGATCTCGTCAAACTGCTGCGCGGCGTGCCGGCCAAGATCAATCTGATCCCGTTCAACCCGTGGCCGGGCAGCCCTTATGAGTGCTCGGACTGGGATACGATCGAGGCGTTTGCCGAAGTTGTGAACCGGGCGGGCTATGCGTCTCCGATCCGCACCCCGCGCGGCCGGGACATATTCGCGGCTTGCGGCCAGCTGCGCTCTGAAAGCGTCAAGAAATCTGCGGCTGAAAAGCGCCGCGAGGCGCTTGCCGAACAGGGCTAGACCAGGAACCGCCATCGCCTGATCGCGTTGGTCGCTCACTGCCGTAGAGCCCGACGGCCCAGATTTCGGGCGGGACTGATTGCCGATGATCAAGACTTACCTCACAGCCTATATCGGTGCCGGACTCGTCTTCGCCATCGTCGACCTCATCTGGCTCGGATGGCTCGCCAAAGGCTTCTACAACAGTCAGCTTGGCGATCTCAGAGCCGAACAGGTAAAGCTGCTCCCGGCGATCCTGTTCTATCTCGCGATGATTGCGGGCCTGACCTATTTCGCCATCGTCCCGGAACTCGGCTCGCCCGGCCTCTGGGGGGCGGCGCTGAAAGGCGCAGCTTTCGGATTCTGCTGCTATATGACGTATGATTTGACCAACCTCGCCACGACGCGCGGCTGGCCACCTCTGCTCACAGCGGTCGATATCGTCTGGGGAAGCCTACTGTCCGGCATCGCAGCGGCGGGCGGCGCGATGGCCGCGCGCCTCGTCAGCTGACCGCTCCAGTCCTCATCCGCGCGAGAAACCGGGCATCTATGCAAGCTAGGCCGACCGCGTGGATCCCATATCCAGAGGACGCTCATATAATCCCGTCACAAGGTTGCGCACAAAGGTGATGTGGCTCCTGAGGTGGTAGACTTCCTCAGTGTAAGAGAGCGGCACATCGAGCTCCCCGACCTCTTTCTGAAGCCCGGTCAACTCCTCCAGCACCTCGCGGCGTTCGTCATCATTCTCGGCCCGGCGGCCGCGTGTCTCAAGGTCACGAAGGTCTGAATACCAGACATAGATTTTGCGGCGCACCCGCCAGCGATAGAGCGGCGGCGCCACCCTGACGAGCGGGATCAGCAATGTGATCAGCGGGATGAGGAAGACCCAGGCGCGGTCGAGAAAGTTGGCGACCTGAAAGGAGAAATAATTGCGCAGGAAGGACGGCCCGTTCTTCCAGTAGCGCTCAGCCTCGCCAGACAGCGGCATGTCGATCAGGCTCTCATCGGGAAAGCTGCCGGCAGGGGCGAAGGCCGAATTGCCGGAATGGATGTCTTCGGATGCCTCCAGAAGCAGTGACTGGATCGCCGGGTGGGTGTCGGTCCGCACGGCAAGCTGCGCCACCGAAGCGATCAGCGGAATATCCTCTGCCGGGACATCTGCCTCAAGGTCGAGAATACCGCGATAAAGCGTGACTTCATCCAGGGCTTCTGTGCGCCGCGCCAACGCCGGTGCCCGCTCGAACGGCACAAGCC
>NZ_JBARZC010000624.1:0-6962 GCF_049649345.1 Henriciella sp.
TCATAGAGGCCTGCGCCGAAGCCCAGCCCGACCGGCCAACGACGTGGATCAACACACAGATTCAAAACATTTATGGCGCCTTGCACCGCGAAGGCCATGCCCATTCAATCGAATGCTGGAGCGAGGACGGCGCCCTTGTTGGCGGGCTTTACGGGGTCAAGCTCGGCGCGGCCTTCTTTGGCGAGAGCATGTTCTCACGGCGCACCGATGCGTCGAAGATCGCCCTGGTGCATCTGGTGGCGAGACTGATTGTCGGCGGTTTCGACTTACTGGACGCACAGTTCCACAATCCGCACCTTGAACAGTTCGGGCTCGAAGAGATTTCAAAAGATGAGTTCCTGAAGCGGCTGAACGCAGCGCTCACCCATGAGGCCGACTTTTATTCAGCCGGCTCTTCCGGCGAGGATAAACTGACAGGCGAGCGCTCGGTGCATCTGATCACCCAGACATCATAGACAGGGTGTTCCAGCGCATTGAGGCCGGGTGTCGAGGCGAACATCCAACCTGAAAACAGCGTCTGCGTCTCATCATCGCTTCTCTCGGAGCGCTCATCGCCTTCGACGTCACTGGCCAGCCGCGGCACCGTCATAGACTGCATCCGCACGGCATTCGCGGTCTCGATCTGCAGGAAAGCGGCCGATTCAGGCGGCTCCTCAGGCGGGGTCTGGAAGCAGGCTTCAAGGCCGATCTTGAGCGAGCCATAGATGACGGGCTCGCCGACATTGATCTCGAAATCGGTCGAGCGGCCCGTAATCTTGTCGAGCGCGCGCAGCGTTGCTGTCTGCTCCTCGGTATAGGTGGCCGCTGCAGCCGGAAGGCCCAGCGTGCCAAGGCCAAGTGCCGAGGCCGTCAGTAAGGATATCAAACGCACTTATTCGTCTCCCGGAGAAACCACATCTTCGTCAGTGTCATCGATTGAAGTCGATGAATCGGGAGATTCTGTGTCGTCTGCTGCGCTTTCCGCAGGCTCTTCTTCGACGGGCGTGTCGACAGGCTCTTCTGTGTCTTCAGCGATATCTGTCGCCGACGAGGAAGAAGGCGATGGAGCGGGCGAGGAAGCATCAGAAGAGGAATCATCGGAGCCTGCTGAACCGCTGGCAAAAGAGGCAAACAGGGTGAGCAGGTCGACGCTGCCCTGAGTATAGAGAATTTCTCCACACCCGGATTCGCCAAACAGCTTCTCGCCTTCCCCGCAAGGTTCGATCGTCCCGAAGCCAGAGGCCGGCTCGAGATTGATATAATTGCCGCCAAGCAGGCCTTCGGCCTGAACGCGCGCAGAGGTGCCATCCTCGAGCGGGACGAGGTCTTTCGAGATCGCCATGGTGACGAGCGCTTCAGCCCGCTCGACATCGAGGTCGATCTTCCGGACCGTTCCGACTTTTACGCCGGCCATGCGAACGTCTGTCCCGGCGCTCACGCCGCTCACACTATTAAAGCGCGCGCCAAGCTCAACGCTGCCGGACGGCGCGGATGCAGCTTCGCCGCCCCGTGCCATGGCGAACCAGAGGAAGACGCCGGCGACGACGAGGACGGCCGCGCCGATAAGGGTTTCAAGAATGGATTCACGCATCTGGGGTCCAGGCCTCATAGTCTGCATCGGCCTTGCGCCGGTCGCCGCCTTCGCTGATCGCGCCTTTCGGGCGGTATGCGAAGAGCGTCCCGGTCATGTTCGGCTTGTGATCGGTTTCCCAGGCGCGCCGGGTGAGCGGTTTTTCTGTCGGCGGCTCATCCAGCGTGTGGTGAAGCCAGCCATGCCATTCGGCGGGCACTTTGGAGGGCTCGGCCAGACCGTCATAGATGACATAGCGCCGGCACCGGCCTTCCACAGACTTTTTACGGTCCTCATAATACTTGTTGCCGTAATCGTCGGTCCCGACATGTTCGCTGCGGCGCTTGATATCGAACCAGCCGCCGGGCGTGACACCGTTCCACCAGGTGAAGAGCTTGAACATTCCGAAACCTCGAATCTGCAAATCAGAACTGGAATATGGGGCAAGCCCTAACGCGAATCCAGTTATGCATGGCCACACAATATCTGAACCGTACCGTCAAGGCCGCAGAACACCCCTTCGCGCCTTCGGCCGGTATGGCCAGAAGTCGATTTGCAGGAGACGGTGATGAGCAAGACAAGTGAAAGAACAGGCGTGCTTCAGGCGGCCCTAGCAGATGGCCGTATCAGCCCGATCTGCAGGCTCGCAGACCTTGTCGCGCTGCCAGACTGTTCCTCTGAGCCCGGCGCCGAAACCAGAATAGCCTTGGCCGCCGAGCAGATGCAGTCCGCCGACCTCCTGCGCCGGACCACGCTGGGCCTTGCTGAGCTGGTTGAGCAGCTCGGGCCTTCGCCGAAGAATGCAGACCTGGCCGAAGCGATCCTGTCGGGCTTGCCGCAATCGCTGGTCGAGGCAGGGCTGAACCATGAAGCCGGATTTCCGGGGCTGGAGCGGGACCTGCGCGCGCAGGCCATGCGCGAGACGGTGACCGCGCCTATTGGCATATCAGCCGAGGCAGCCACCGAAGCGCCCGCCCTTCTCGCCCGCGCGCAGGAAACTGGCGTCACCCTGTGGATCGGCGGCGCAATCTCACTGGAGGCGAGTGCACCTGCCGTGGCGGTCGATGTCTCGACCTTCATTTCCGATGCGGGGCTGGAACTCAGCCTGCTGAGCGATACTCTGGGGGCCGCCTGCAAGGCCGCCGGTTCGCCTCAGCAAATGGGGCTTGTCCTGCATGGCCTTGCCGCTGCCGCCCTCGCGCTGGAGCCTCAGGGCGAAGCTGATCTGGTCAAGCGTACCGGTGCGGTGATCGCCAGTGTCGGGGCGCTGACCGGCGCAAGCGCGCTTACCAAAGCGGATTCCTCGCGGCTTGGCCTGAAACCGGATACCGCAATCGCCCCTGTCGAGGGCCTGCAGCTTGTCATCGCGCCCCTGCCTGTGAGCGCCGATCTTGGCTTTGTCCCGGCAAGCGACGGTCTCTCGGGCCGGGTCTCGCTCACCCTGACGGATGAAGATGGCATCACCTGTCTGTCCCCATCGGCGACGCTCGCAGCGCAAGGCCTCGGCGAGGACGCCGCCGAGGCGATCCAGACGGCAATCGATGAGGGATGCAATCTCGACAATCTTCCGGAGATCAATACCGAAACGCTCCGAATACGCGGCTTTTCCGACGAAGGCATAGCGCGCCTTCGCAATGCGATCTCTGAGGGCCTTCCCTTCCGCGCAGCCTTCTCGCGTTGGGTGCTCGGCGATGACGTCCTGTCGCGCGACCTCAAACTCGCGCCCGAAGCCTATGATACGGACGGCGTTGCCTTGCTGCGAGCCATCGGGTTCTCAACATCTGCGATCGAAGCGGCAGAGGCGGCCTCGGCCGGCGCGACGGAAAAGGCCGTGGCGGGCGTTTTCGAGCAGTATCAAGCAGGGATCAGCGCCCCTGTTGCCTTCACGCTCGATGTGGTGCGGCTTGCCCGCAAGCACGTGTCGGCGGGCATCTGCGTTGAGGCAAGCGGCTGGTCTGACAGCGATGTGTTGGCTGCCGCCGATCTCGGCATTTCGCTCACCCTCCGCCCGACCGAAGAGGCCGACACCGCCACAGACGAGCGGATGAGCGCCATTCTCGGCCTCGCAGAAGATCTGGCGAGCGAATATGAGCGAGAAGCCATGAGCGAGGCCGCATTCCCCGCGCCGTCTTCGCCCTCAATGGGTGTCCAGCGGACACGCCTGCCGGACCGGCGCAAGGGCTATATCCAGAAAGCGGCTGTCGGCGGCCACAAGGTCTACCTGCATACCGGCGAATTCGATGACGGCTCGCTGGGCGAGATCTTTATCGACATGCACAAGGAAGGCGCCGCTTTCCGTTCGCTGATGAATAATTTCGCCATCGCTGTCTCACTCGGCCTGCAATATGGTGTGCCGCTGGATGAGTATGTTGATGCCTTCGTTTTCACGCGGTTCGAACCGGCCGGCGAGGTCACGGGCAATGACCGGATCAGCAAGGCGACGTCCATTCTGGACTATATCTTCCGTGAGCTTGCCATCTCCTATCTCGCCCGCGAAGACCTTGCCGAAATTGGCGCCGATGTCAGCCATGACGGGCTCGGCCGCGGCCTCAAGGATGGCACTCGCGAGGCTCCGCAGCCCCTTCCCGACGAAGCGGCCCAGCTCATCTCGCGCGGCTTCTCGCGGGGGCAATTGCCGGACAATATCGTCATCCTCGACAAGAAGAGAGCCGAGCGCACGGAAGCCGGCATGCAGGGCGAAACCCCCAAATTTGAGGATTACGAGCCCGATTACCTCTCCCAGGCCTGCCCCAATTGCGCGAGTTTTACACTCATGACTCTCCCAGAAGAAGAAACCCTGCACTGCGAGACATGCGGGGAGGAAACCAGCCCCGAGAGCATCTTCAACTAATTCCTGGCGTGTGCCCTGACCGGGGGGCGCCCGCATAGGCTGCGAGCGCCTCTGGCAAGCGCCTTGCGGAGGATATGGCAAAGCCCCCTCCTACCGCATCAGGTGTGCCATGCTGAAACAAATTGTTATATCCGCTGCCGCAATCGTCTTTTCCGCGTCGGCCTTTGCGCAGGATGCTGGCGAGATCAGACAAGTCCAGGCTGGCCAGTCCTGCCCCGGCTGTAATCTCTTTCAGGCAAACCTCGCCTATCTTGATGCAGAAAATGTAGATGTATCAAAGGCTCGCCTGCGCCAGGCAGATCTCCAGCTCTCGACATTTGGCGGGTGGAATTTCAGCGGGACCAACCTGTCCATCGCAAATATGTTCGGTGCACGGTTCAATAATTCAGACTTTTCGAACGCCGATCTTACCCGCGCAAACCTGGTCGGCGCCTATCTTGGGTCCTCCAATCTGGGGGGCGCCAACTTGACAGGGGCGAACATTTCTGGCGCAAATTTGTCCATCGTCCGGGGACTAAACCAGCCTCAGCTGGATCGGGCGTGTGGGGACAATTCGACGATGCTTCCGAAAGGCCTGAACGTGTCAGCCTGCGGCTAACGCCCTCTTTGGAGGGTGAGGCTCGCGCGCAACACTTTCGCGTCCTTCTCATAGTTATCGTGGAATTAAGTTATTTGAGTGGTGGAGGGACAATACGATATGGCCATGTTTAAAACGGGCCTGAAACTCGCAGTCGCAGCAATTTCTCTTGGGGTAATGGTGCCGCAGCAAGCGCCCGGTGCTCAGGAAAATTCGCATTATGTCGCCTGGTCGCCGTCTTATGGTGGCTCCTGCCAGGGGTGTGATCTGCGCGGGCGCAATATGTCAGGCTGGGACATTTCCAACGCCAACTATCCGGATGCGGATATTTCAGATGCCCTGTTGCGCGGGACCCGGGCTGTCGGTGTTACATTCACAGGTGCGGTCGCCCTTAATACCGATTTCAGGCAGGCCGTCCTGGACCAGGCGAAATTCAACGACGCCCATCTCGAAACCTCGCGTTTTGACAAGGCAAGCCTGATGAATGCCGACCTGTCGCGGGCGGTGATGACAGAGACCAAGATGCGCGGCGCCGTTCTGAGCGGGGCGACAGTGCGCCGTACGGATTTCTCGAACGCCGACGCCAAGCGCGCCGATTTTTCCGGTGCCAATGCAGCCAACGCGCTGTTTATCGGCGCGAGGCTCGAAAATGCGATTTTCCACAATGCCGTGCTGACCGGCGCCAGTTTCGAGGGCGCCAATCTGACCGGCGCGCAATTTACAGACATGCGCCTCAATGAAGTGGATTTTACCGGCGCGACCGGCCTTGAGACCGTGAATTTCGCCAATAGTTGCCTGGCGAGTGGCACCATCCTGCCTGAAACCATCGCGCTTGATCCGTGCCCTCCCCTCGATGGCACGATCATACTCGACTTCGACTAGGCCGGATCAGACCACGGATTTGAGAGGGCGCCCCGCAGGCGGCGCCCTTTTGTATCTAGGTGTCCTTCTTGACCTGCGGCGCGAGCCTCAGATTCAGCTCTTTCAGCTGCGCGTCTTCAGCCGGCGCCGGCGCGCCCATGAGCAGGTCGACGGCTTGCTGGTTCATCGGGAAGAGCGCGATGTCGCGAAGGTTCTTCGCCCCGCACAGGATCATCACGATACGGTCGATACCAGCCGCCATGCCACCATGCGGCGGCGCGCCATACTGGAACGCCCTGTAGAGGCCGCCAAACTCCGTCTCGACGTCCTCCTTGGACATGCCGACCTTTTCGAACGCCTTGACCATGAGTTCTGGCACATGGTTGCGGATGCCGCCTGAGACGATCTCATAGCCATTGCAGACGAGGTCATATTGCCAGGCCTTGAGGTCGAGCGGGTCCTCACTGTTGAAGGCCTCTAGGCCGCCCTGCGGCATGGAGAAAGGGTTGTGCGAGAAGTCGATGCGCTTTTCGTCCTCATCCCACTCATAGAAGGGAAAATCGACGATCCAGGCAAGTTCGAACCGGTCGCGGTCGATCAGGTCAAGTTCCTCGCCGACACGGGCACGGGCGGCGCCTGCAAAGGTTGCGAAGGCTTTTGGATCGCCTGCGGCGAAGAAACAGGCATCGCCCGCTTCAAGCCCAAGCTGCGTGCGGATCGCTTCTGTGCGCTCCGGGCCGATATTCTTGGCGATTGGGCCTGCGCCAGCGACGGCGCCCTCTTCTTCGCGCCAGAAGATATAGCCAAGGCCCGGCTGGCCTTCGCCCTGCGCCCAGGAGTTCATCCGGTCACAGAAAGCGCGGCTGCCGCCCGTCTTGGCCGGGATCGCCCAAACCTCGACCTTCGGGTCGCGTTCGATCATGCCGGCGAAGACCTTGAAGCCTGAGCCAGCAAAATGCGCGGTGACCGCTTCCATCTCAATCGGAATGCGCAGGTCCGGCTTGTCGGATCCGTATTTGCGCATCGCCTCATCATATGGAATGCGGCGGAACTCCTGCGTGACAGGCTTGCCCTCACCAAACTCCTCGAAGATGCCGCGGAACACAGGCTCCATCGTCTCGAAC
>NZ_JBARZC010000625.1:0-6983 GCF_049649345.1 Henriciella sp.
TGCCGAATGCGGGCCTGCAGCTCTTCAACCCGGTCGGGCTGGCCGCAGGCTTCGACAAGAATGCCGAAGTGTTCGAGCAGATGCTCCGCTTTGGCTTCGGCTTTGTCGAATGCGGCACCGTCACGCCGCGGCCCCAGGTGGGTAATCCCAAGCCCCGCCTCTTCCGGCTGAAGGAGGACATGGCCGTCATCAACCGGATGGGCTTCAACAATGAGGGCCTTCGGGCCTTTACCGCCCGCATCCGCAAGGCCAGTGACCGGCTATCGCCTGTCGGCGCAAATGTCGGGGCCAACAAGGACAGCGAAGACCGGATAGCCGATTATGAAGCCGGCATCGAAGCGGTCTATCCTTACGCTCACTACATCACGATCAATATCTCTTCCCCCAATACGCCCGGCCTGCGCGGCCTGCAGGACAAGGGCGCGCTGGAGGAGTTGCTGGAGCGTTGCGGCACCGCGCGCGACACGGCACAGAAGGCCTATTGCGAGGACCTCAAGGATAAGGGCCGGTTCGAGGAAGAGGAGGACTGGAAGGCGGTTTTCCTCAAGGTCGCGCCGGATCTCGACGAAACCGCCATCCGCGACATCATCGACACCGTTCGCGGGTCCGGCCACTGGCTGTCGGGCCTGATCATCTCGAACACCACCCTTGCGCGCCCGGACACGCTGCAAAGCGAGCACAAGGGCGAGGCGGGCGGGCTGTCAGGCACGCCGCTCCTGGCGCCTTCGACGCGTGTGCTGCGCGAATTTGCCTCCGAGATGATGGGCGAGTTCGACCTGATCGGCGCGGGCGGCATCGCCGCGGGGGCGGACGCCTACGCCAAGATCAGGGCAGGGGCGCATGCCGTGCAGCTCTACTCCGCGCTCGCCTATCATGGGCCGTCGCTTGTGGCCGAGATCAATCAGGATTTTGCGGCGCGCCTGAGAGCCGATGGCTTCACGTCGGTCGAGCAGGCTGTCGGCGCGGATCTGCGCTAGTCTTTGCGATCATGGACGGCAGGTAGAGCCCGAGCGCGCCGGCCCTCCAGACATACATCGTCAGGAACGCCGACCAGACGCCAACATTCCCGAAAGCGGGCCGCAGCAGCAGGTCCGTCCCGACATAAAGAAGGCAGGAGGCCAAGCCCGCATTGCGCAGCGCCTTGCCCTGTGTGCCCCCCAGGAAGAAGCCGTCGAGCTGCCAGGCGGGCAGGCCGAGCAGGGGGATGATCGCGCAATAGGGCAGGAAAGCGAGGGCGACTTGCCGGGCTTCCGCGTCCGAGACGAAACTCTGAATGATCCAGCCGCCTGTAAGGTAATAAGCCAGCGAGATCACCGCAGCGAAGGCAAGGGCGAGCTCTGTCGTCAGCCGCATGGCGCGCATCAGCCGCGCCCGATCGCGCCCCCCATAGGCCTCGCCGATTTCCTTCTCGGCAACGAAGGCAAAGCCATCGAGGACGAAGGCCGAGACGGTGACGAACTGGAGGAGGACTTCATTGCCCGCAAGCTCCGCCGCCCCAAGGCTCGCGCCGGAATTCACGAACCACGCAAAGCTGAAAAGCAAAGCGAGTGTGCGGATCAGGATGTCGCGATTGGCATTGATCAGGGCTGAGAGCTTTGCGCGGTCGAACAGGCCTTTCGAGCGCGAAAGCCCGCCGCGCACCAGAAACAGACCGAACGCCACCGACACCCATTCGGCAATTGCGGTGCCCGCGCCGATCCCGGCTGGCCCCCAGTCCAACCCGGCCACAAACCAGATGTCGAGACCCGCATTGACGCCGTTCATCACGATCTGGAAGGCGAGCAATTGGCCCGTCCGCCCCGTGCCGAGCAGCCAGCCTGTGATGCCGTATCCCATGAGCACGGCCGGCGCGCCCCAGACCCGCGCGTCGAAATAGGCGCGGGCGAGATCCTTGACATTGTCGCCCGCCGAGAAGGGTTCGAACACGATCAGTTTTAGCAAAGGCGACAGGATCAGGATGGTCAGGCCAAGTGCGCCGCCGAGGAGCAGCGCACGCTGCAGGACCGAATGGACCTCGACATTATCGCCAGCCCCCTTGGCTTGCGCCGTCAGCCCTGTGGTCGACATGCGCAGGAAGCCGAACGCCCAGTAGAGGAAGCTCATGACCACGCTGGCCACGGCCACTGCGCCAAGATCGAACTTGTCGCCATAGAGGCCCATCACAGCGGTATCGACGACGCCCGTCGTCGCCGTCGCCGCCTGCGCCAGCATGACCGGCACGGCGAGCGCCATGACTTTGGAGCGGGAGAGCGTCTCGGTTGCCATGGCCGATGGCTTATTGACCGCCGCGCCGCTTGACAATCACTGGCGAAGGCGCACCTGCCAGAGCATGTCGCTGCCTGTCATCCACCATGCAGATTATGACGCATCAACGGTGCCAGACGGCCACCGCTTCCCGATGCGCAAATATTCGCTTGTGGCGGAGATATTGCGCGCGCGCGGCGAGACATTTGTCATCCCGGCCCATGCGCTTGAAAGCTGGCTGCATCTGGCGCATGACCCGGCCTATGTCACCGCGGTGCTGACCTCTTCACTGGACTACAAGACCGCCCGCCGTGTCGGATTTGAGATGACGCCCGCCATCGCCGCGAGGACGCGGGCGTCTGTCGGCGGGACCTGCCTGGCCATGGGGCTGGCGCTCGAGCATGGCGCGGCGGTCAATCTCGCCGGCGGAAGCCATCACGCCGACTATGAAGGCGGGGCCGGCTTTTGCGTGTTCAATGATGTCGCCGTGGCGGCACGGCTCGCGCTCGAAGAAGGCCTTGCCCGCCAGATCGCGATCATCGATTGCGATGTTCATCATGGCGACGGCACCGCCCGCATCTTTGCGAATGAACCACGAGTCTTTACCGCATCGCTCCATTGCGAGGAAAACTGGCCGCGCGAAAAGCCACCCTCCGATCTCGATGTCGGTCTCCCCAAAGGCACAGGCGACGCGGCTTTTCTGGACGCGCTCAGAGGCATGCTCGAAGACGTGTTCGCGCGCACGACGCCGGACCTTGTCTTCTACAATGCTGGCGTTGACCCGCATGCCGAGGACCGCCTCGGCCATCTTGAGCTCAGCGACGATGGTCTGAAAGCGCGCGACAAAATGGTGGCAGAGGCCTGTCGCTCCCGCTCCATTCCTGTCGTCGGTGTTCTGGGGGGCGGCTACTCGAAAGATGCCCGCGCGGTGGCCATGCGCCATACGTTCATGGTTGAGGCGCTGAAAGCGGCGTTGAAAATCGTGGTGTGAGCTTCTGGTTCGGGCCTGGTTGTGGTAAACGCTCGGCGGGGATCTTTCTTAACTGCGGGGGCGCAGGGTGGAGGGACCAATGAGACTATTTACGGCAAGCGCGGTCTGCGCGCTTATGGCTACGGCCTGTGTTTCAACGACAAGTGACGATCTGGCGCCTGCGGTCGCGAGCGATCCGCCCGTGGAAGCGGAGGCAGAGGTATCGAGCGAGATGACGCTCGCGGAGAGGGCGGGTGCGCCTCTGTTCGAGGGGATGGGCGATTATCATCGGGGCATCACGACGGACAGCGAAGACGCCAATCGCTATTTCGACCAGGGCATGGTGCTCGCTTTCGGCTTCAATCATGCCGAGGCGATCCGGTCTTTCCGGGCGGCCCAGAAACTCGATCCTGATTGTGCCATGTGCTATTGGGGCGAGGCACTCGCGACCGGCCCGAACATCAACGTGACGAGCAAGGGTAAGGCCGTGATGGCCGACGCCGACCGGGTTGCAGCAAAGGCCGCGATCGACAAGGCGGTCGCTCTCAAAGCCAGTGCCAGCGCGCAGGAACAGGCGCTGATCGAGGCGCTGGCGGCGCGGTATAATGGCGATCCGGCAACACCGCGCGCACCGCTCGACATTGCCTGGGCCGAAGCCGTGGGCGATTATGTCGAGGCTTATCCGGGTGATGACGACGCTGCGGCCATCTATGCCGAGGCATGGATGAACACGATGCCGTGGGATTACTGGTCAGCCGATGGCGAGCCGAAACCCGAAACCGTCGAGGTGATCGATGCGCTAGAAGGCATCCTCGAGCGCTCGCCCGAGCATCCGCTCGCCCTGCACCTCTACATCCATGCGGTTGAGGCCTCCACAAATCCGGGACGCGCCGAAGATGAGGCTGACAGGCTGGCCGACCTCGTGCCGGCCTCAGGCCATCTCGTGCATATGCCGGCGCACATCTACTGGCGTGTCGGGCGCTATGAGGATGCGGCCACGGCCAATGTGAAGGCGGCGGCGGTGGACGAGGCCTATATCGCCCAGTGCAATGCGCAGGGCTTCTATCCGGCGCTCTACTACCCGCACAATATCCACTTCCTGTGGGCGGCCTCGAGCATGGGCGGCGACAGTGAGACCGCACTCGCGAATGCGCAGAAGCTCGCAGACAATGTGCGCCTCGAGCAGATCAAGCAGTTCCCAACCGTTGAGTTCTTCAAGACGATCCCGGTGCTCGCCCATGTCCAGTTCGGCAAATGGGACGACATCCTCGCCATGGACGCGCCGCCGGCAGAGCTCGATTACTCAAACGCCATGCACCATTATGCGCGCGGCGTTGCGCTTGCCCGGCTCGGCAAGGCTGATGAGGCCGTCACCGAACGCGAAGCGCTCGCGGGCCTCAAGGATTCGGTCCAGATCAATTTCATGGACACGAATGATTATCCGGCAAGCGTTCTGCTGAACATCGCCGATCATCTCCTGCTTGGCGAAATCGATATGGCGCGGGGCATTCCGAACTCGGCGGCAATCCATTATCGTCAGGCCGTCAGCCTGCAGGATTCGCTGCCCTATATGGAGCCGCCCTTCTGGTATTATCCGTCGCGCCAGTCGCTCGGAGAAGCCTTGTTGGAGGCTGACCGGTTTGCCGAGGCCGAAGCGGTGTACCGCGAGGACCTTGAGGACTATCCCCGCAATGGCTGGTCGATGTACGGGCTGATGATGGCGCTCGAAGCGCAAGACAAGTCCGACGAGGCCGGCGAGGTGAAGGCCAAATTCGACGAGGTCTGGGCCAATGCCGACGTCGAGCTGACCGGCTCGCGGCTCTAGTCCACACCCGATGGAAGACGTCCATTGCCTGCCCCGGCCGACTCCGGGCATGGGTAGGCAATGAGCGCTGCTGCCCAGACCTCCACACCCGAAACGCCGATCGAGATCCTGAAACGGGTCTATGGCTATGATGCCTTCCGCGGGCTTCAGGGCGATGTGATCGAAGACGTCATGGCGGGCCAGGATGTGCTCGCCGTCCTGCCGACTGGCGGGGGCAAGTCGCTCTGCTACCAGATCCCGTCTATCCTGCGCCCCGGCGTCGGCCTCGTCGTTTCGCCGTTGATTGCTCTGATGGCCGATCAGGTCGACGCGCTCAAGGCGCTTGGTGTCCGGGCCGAGCGGCTCGACTCGTCCATGGGCTATGAGGAGAAAACGGCTGCGATCGAAGCGGCTGCACGCGGCGAGATGGATATGCTCTATGTCTCGCCCGAAGCGCTCGCCAATGGCATGGGCCAGCGCGTCTCGCAGCTCGCCATCTCGCTGATCGCGATCGATGAAGCGCACTGCGTCAGCCAGTGGGGGCATGACTTCCGGCCGGACTATCGCGCGCTCAGCCGGCTGAAACAGCTCTTTCCCGGTGTGCCGCGCATCGCCGTCACCGCGACGGCAGACGAGCGCACGCGCGACGATATCCTCGCGCAGCTCGACCTGGACGCGCCCGCCATCCATGTCGCAAGCTTCGACCGGCCGAATCTGACGCTCGGCGCCGAACCGAAATCTGGCGGCAAATCGGACCGGGTCGTCGCGCTGGTCAAAGCCCATAAGGGCGAAAGTGGCATCGTCTATGCGGCGACGCGGGATGGGACCGAAAAGCTCGCAGAAGCGCTGGAACGGGCCGGCGTCCCGGCGCTTGCCTATCATGCCGGGCTGGACGGACAGATCCGCGCAGAAAGACAGCGCCGTTTCCTGCTGGAAGACGGCATCACCATGTGCGCGACCGTCGCCTTCGGCATGGGTGTCGACAAGCCGGATGTGCGCTTTGTGATCCACGCCGACCCGCCCAAGACGCTGGAAGCCTATTGGCAGGAAGTCGGCCGGGCCGGGCGCGATGGCAAACCGGCCGAGGGCTATGCGCTCTATGGCCCGGCAGATTTGCGCCGCTCGATCAGCTGGACGATGGACAGCGATGCGGCCGAAGAGGTTCGCCGCGTCCAGCTCAACAAGACTCGGCAACTTTATGCATTCTTTAATGGAACGGACTGCCGGCGCGGCGCAGTGCGGAAGTATTTCGGCGAGACGAAAGTTGAGCCCTGCGGCGAGTGTGACAATTGCCAGCGCGAGCCCGGCGCCGGATTTGATGCCACGAAATTTGCGCAGATGGCGGTCTCAGCCGTCATCCGCTGCGGCCAGCGGATCGGGCGCGGGCGGCTGATCATCCATCTCACCGGACAGGCCAAGGATGGGTTTGACGAGGACCTCTCCAAACTCTCGACCTATGGTATTGGCGAAGCGCTTTCGAAACCGGCATGGAATGCGGTGTTTGATGAGCTTCTCTTCTCCGGCCTGCTGGCCGAGGGCGGCGATGTGATGCGGCCTGTCATTGTCGTTCCGGACGCCGACGCGGCCAAAGCGCTGTTTCGCGGCGAGCGCGAGGTCTGGCTGCGCGAAGACCCAACACATCGCAAATCCCGCCGTGCCAAAAAGTCATCTGCGTCGGCCGTCTCCATGGACATGTCGGAGCGTGATCGCGCCCTGTTCGACGCGCTGCGGACCTGGCGGCTCGAAACCGCCAAGGCCAAGGGCGTGCCGCCCTATGTCATCTTCCATGACAAGACGCTGGCCGCCATCGCGCAGGAGCGTCCGGCTGGCGAAGAGGCCTTATTGGCGATTTCAGGGGTGGGTGAGAAGAAAGCCAGCCGCTACGCCGCTGAGATTTCTGAACTCGTTGCCGCTGCCGCCTGAAGCGGAACCCTTGCAAGATGGCCTCGTTGCCCTTTCTAAGAC
>NZ_JBARZC010000626.1:0-1774 GCF_049649345.1 Henriciella sp.
CAGCGAGGCAGCCTCTGCGCTTGATGCCTCCTTCAACGAACTCCCAGCCAATGATTCATGGCTGACCACGCCGCCTGCTGGCCAGACCGAGGCTCAGCGAGACGCCTGGGTCAGCGAACGCGCCGGCTTCCGGCTTGGCCGCGCAACCGAGTCGGCGGTTGCCTATCGCGGCCTTGCCTCGCGCTATGAGGCCGGCGCCAACCTGCCGTCTGCCTCGATCTGCTCGGACAGGATGGATTGCCTGTCGAAGGCGCTGAACCGGCTCTCTGGGGCGCGAGGCGCCCTCAGCGCATTCGCGGCCACCGCGACAGAGCCGCCTCGTCCCGAATATGACAATTACTACCTCCAGCTTGCCCGCCTGCATGCCGCGCGCGCCACGCCAGCAGATTCAGAGCCGGCGATTTCGGCGTATCAGGAAATCATGGCCCGCCAGCCGGCCGCGAGGTCTGAACTCGCCGCGCTGACGACCGAGCTCGGATCAGACGCTGCAACACGGGATGACGCCGGCAGCGCCACGCTCGCCATCCGCTATTTCGATATTGCGCGCCAGGCCGATGCCAGCGCTTTCCGCCCTGAGATCGGACTGGGCAATGTCTATCTGCGACTTGGCCAGGCCGGCGGTGATATCGTCCAGTATCAGGCGGCCGAAGAGGCCTTCACGCGCGCACTCAGCAAAGCAAGCTCGCGCTCTGACGAGGCAGCCGCCTATGTTGGACGCGGCAGCGCACGAGACGCGATAGCGAGCCTGCAGGGCACATCCCGCGAGGCCGCGCTTGCCGACTTCAAGGAAGCCTCCGACCGCGCCTCCTCCGGCGATGTCTATCTCGTCCTGGCCAATGCCTACAGGGATCAGGGCAATTGGGAACAGGCCGACACAGACTATACCAGGGCGATTACTGCGCTGCGCTCGGAAGGAGCAAGCGGCGCGACGCTGGCAAAGGCCTATATGGACCAGGCCCATGTGCGCAGCCAGATCGGCACCGCCCCGGCAAACATCCGCGCCCTGTACAGCCAAGCCGTATCGGCCCAGCCGAATTCGGCAAAGCCCCTCATGGCCCGGGCGAAATTCGACATCGCGCATGGCGATTGGGCGGCCGCAGAGGCCGATCTGCTGCGGGTTGCCAGCGCAACTTCCCGCGGCAGTCTCGATGATGCCATCGCCCACAAGCCGGAAGCCAATTCGCTCCTCGCTGACCTCTACGCCTCCAAGCCGTCACCGGACTATGCGACCGCCGTGAGATTCGCCGATGAAGCGGTTCGGCTCGACGGCACCAATCCGGAATACCGGGCCGAAGCCTGTCTTGCCCGCATCCTTCGCGGCCGCGACGGGGTCTGGGGAGACGGCGCAGAAGCCGCCTGCAATCTCGGGACAGACACGGACGAGCTACTCGTGCGGTCGATGTTTGCGATGCGCCGGGCCCAGTATGCCAGCGTCGCCAATGCCAACCGCATCCGCCGGGATGCCCGCGACGATGCCGATGATGCGCTCGACGGTGCAGGCTCGGGCGTGACCGGTCTCGACTGGCCAACCCGTACAAGCCCGCCTCCAACACGGACCAAGGCGATCCTGCTCTACATCCAGGAAGCCGCCCTTGCCTGCGGCGGCAACTATACGTTCGACCTGCCAACAGATGAGGGCGTCTCTTCGCAGGAATACGCGCAGGCGAGCGCGTTTCTGGACGCTTATAATTCGCGCAAGTGTACACCATAACCGAGACGAAAAGCGGCTCGTCCGGCGTATCGCAGGCAGCCAACAGGACTTCATGAGGAGAAT
>NZ_JBARZC010000627.1:0-1709 GCF_049649345.1 Henriciella sp.
GCGCCATATCTGGCCCCTCTGTCGCGCGCGGTGTCAGCTTTCTCAAGGACCGGCTCGGAGAGAAAGTCTTCGCCGACGGCGTGAACATCATCGACGATCCTTTTCTCAAGAAAGCGCTGGGTTGCCGCAGTCATGACGGCGAAGGCCTGCCCGTTGCACGCAAACACCTCATCGAGGATGGCACTCTAACACGCTGGTTGCTCAACACATCATCGGCCAAACAGCTCGGCCTGGAGCCGAATGGATTTGCCAGTGGCGGCTTTGGCAATCCGCCCGGCGTCGGGACCTCGAACACGCACATTGAAGCAGGGTCAAAGTCTCCCGAAACGCTCATGGCGGAAGTTGGAAAAGGACTTCTGGTAACTGACATGTTCGGGCCTTCGATCAATCCGAATACCGGCGACTATTCTGTTGGCGTTGCCGGCTTCTGGTTCGAAGGCGGCACCGTTCAGTATCCGGTCTCCGAGGTGACGATCGCCGGCGATCTGCCCGCCATGTTCGCACGGCTCGTTCCGGCCTCTGATCTGGAATTCCGCGGGCGGCACAATTCGCCAAGCCTTCTGATCGAGGACATGTCGATTGCAGGAAACTGAGGCGGGCCTCTCTCAGCGGACACAGCTTCTGAAAGAAGTTGCGATTGAGGCCGGAAGCCTCGCATTGGCTTATTTCGAGCGCGGTCAGACGCCAAGCTGGGAAAAATATCCGGGCCACCCGGTCACCGAAGCTGACATTGAATCGAACAAGCTCATCGGATCGAGGCTGATGGCCGCCCATCCGGACTATGGGTGGCTATCAGAAGAAACCTCGATCTCGAAAAGCACGCAGCTTCAGGACACTATCTGGTGCGTTGACCCGATCGACGGGACCCGCGCCTTTATGAGCGGTCAGCCCTATTGGTGCATCGGGCTCGCCGTTATCGAATATGGACAGGCTGTGGCGGGCGTCGTCCACGCGCCGGTGCTCGGGGAAACATATGTCGCGGAAGTCGGCAAGGGTGCCTATCTCAATGGCGAGCCAATACATGTGAGCGCCTGCCGGCAGGAAGAAGGCTGCCGGATGATCGCGTCGGAATCGATGCTGACCCATCCGGCCTGGCGTGTTCCCTGGCCCGACATGGAGCTTGCACGGCCCAAGCCCAATGCAACGCTGCTCAGAATGTGCTGGGTGGCGACCGGCAAGTGGGACGCGACGCTGGCGCTGTGGCGAAAGTCTGACTGGGACCTTGCCGCAGGCACGGTGATTGTTCGTGAGGCAGGCGGGGCCGCAACGACGCATATGGGTGAGCCCTTCCTGTTTAATCGCAGCGAACCTGCCCAAAGGAGTTTGATCGCGGCTGGAAAGGCGTTGCATCCTCTGTTAGTGGAGCGCGTCAAAGGCGTTAGGCTGCCTGATCCCAACTGGACCGTGCGGCCATACGACAAGACTGAACAGACGGAGCGAAGACCCATGGCAGACATGCCGGAAGCCAAACAGCTGCTACACATCGTTATAGGTGGTGAACTCAAGGATGTGAGCGGCGTCGAGTTCGAGGATCTCTCCAAGATCGACTTTGTGGGAGCGTTCCCAAGCTACAAGGCGGCCTATGACGCCTGGAAAAATGCTGCACAGAGAACGGTCGACAATGCCGAGATGAGATATTTCATCCTGCATGCGCATCGCCTGCTGGACCCGGAAACGGGGTCTCACCATCACGTCTGAGACACCAGCCG
>NZ_JBARZC010000628.1:0-5787 GCF_049649345.1 Henriciella sp.
TCTCTACGGCGAGGACGTTACGCTCATTTTCACGGACAATGCGGACTTCGATAATGCCAATGGCGGCACGGTCTCATTGTCGGCCAAGGACCATGGAGACTATGCCGGGGTGCTCATCTATGGCGACCGGGATGACATGGCCTCGACGATCGACGTCAAGATCAACGGCAATATCAGCTCCAAATTCGAGGGCGCCATCTATTTTCCGAACAATGATCTGACATTTGTCGGCGGGGCTGCGCTCAATTCCGAGTGTACGCAGCTCATCGCCGATACGATTACGTTCTCGGGAAATTCCGGCGTGCGGTCCAATTGCGATCATCTCGGCGCGCGGAGTTTTGGCAATGTCAGCGACATCATCGTGGTGGAGTGAACGAGGGGGCACCGCTCTGTCGTGCCTGCCGGGATCGAGCAGGTTAACAAAGCCCTGCGCCCTACCCCGAAATCTCATCTCCCGTTTAAGCGCGCTGTTCAGCACCAAGCCTTAAAACATCAAAAAAAGCTGGAGAAATTGAATGTTGGGTGTGGATAAACCAAGAAATCTGTTGCGCGACCGGCGCGGCAATGTCGCGATGATCTTCGCGCTCGCAATCATTCCGATTATCGGCGTTGCGGGCTTTGCGATGGATACGCAGCTCGCCTTTTCACAGAAAGGCAAAATTCAGCACGCCGTCGATTCTGCAACGCTTGCGGGCGCCCGCATGCTTCAGACGACGAAAAGCGTATCAAAGGTTCGCAAGCATACGCGCGCCTACTTCGATGCAATCACCGCAGACGCAGGCAACAATCTGGTCTGTGACACGCTGGACGTGAAGATCGTCGGCGAAGAAGAAATCGAAACGTCCACCCGTTGCTATCAGCCGACGACGCTGACCCGTATTTTTGGCAGGGAAACGATTGAGTTCGGCGTCCTGTCGACCGCCACTTACGGGATTGGCAAGCTGGATGTCGCCTTTGTTTTCGACATTTCAGGATCGATGAGGGGCGGCCCCCTCGACGACTTGCAGAATGCTGCGCAGGCAGCCGCCGACACGCTGCTGCCGGAGCCGGGTGCCTCAGGCGAGGGGGACGTGCGTATCGCAATGGTCTCCTATAACAGCATGATCGATGCAGGCGAATATTTTGAAGAAGTGACCGGCCTGAAGAAAAACCGGACCTATTCGGCGGTGAACAACTATCGCGAAGAGGAAGAATACGAGGAAGAGTACACTACATGGGAGCAGGACTGCCAGTGGGAGTGCAAGAGATATTCAGGCAGAAGCGGCCGCTGCAGGGACTGGGACTATGTCTGCGGCGACTGGGAGGAAGTCACCAGAACCCGCACCAATTCGCGCTGGGTCGACAAGACCGAGATCGTTACCAAATCCATGAGTTCCACCTGCGTCTGGGAACGCGATGGAGACTCGAAATTCACCGATGATCAGCCGGAACAGTACATGACGGGCGACCTGGTCAATACACTCCAGGAAAGGACCGTGAACGGCGGCGATTCAGGTTCAAATACTGAAGGGTTCATGGCGGCTGGCTACGCCTATTGGGACGACTATTATGACAGGTGGCACACAACCGGCACTGAGTGTCTGGACGTGCAGCCATTCGAGCTGAACGACAATGCAACCCAGATCGAGAAATATATCGACGATCTCTACGCCAATAGGGGTACAGCAGGTCACCAGGGCATCGCCTGGGGCTGGTATCTGATCTCGCCGAAGTGGAAAGCCGTTTTCGACGGGACTGCCGAACCGCTTGCCTATGACGAACCAGATTCGACCAAGGCGATGATCGTCATGACCGACGGCGAGTTCAACAGCCAGTTCTACAGCAGCCAGGGCGGCTCGACGGCGCAGGCCAAAGCAGTCTGCGACGAGATCAAGGATGCTGGCGTGATCATCTACACAGTCGCGTTCGATGCACCCGCCGAAGGTGTTGCTGTGCTCGACTATTGCGCGAGCGGCGAGGAGTTTGCGTTCCGTGCCTCAAATGGCCAGGAGCTACTCGACAGCTATCAGGCGATCGCAGCCGCTATCTCGGATCTGCGTATCAAGAGCTAGGATCCAGTCCAGCAACTTCATTGGCCAGCCTCTCGTCACAGGAGGCTGGCCTTTTCATATCTGGCGGCAATACAGCCGCGCCCCTTTCGCCAGGCCGTCATCTGCCCTATATTCCCCAGTGTTCCTTCGGGAACTATGGCGATAAACGCGCGTGCAATAAGCGGTTCGGACCCGGGGGCGGTACCCGGCGCCTCCACCAATACCCCTCCTTCAGCGGGGCCTTTGGGGGCGAAATAGGATCGACGGACGTGTAAAGACGATGCCTTCGCCCGGATGAGCTCCGTTAGAAGCTCAACTCAACAATAGTTGCTAATGACAACTTTGCTGAAGGTGAACTGATGGCCGCGTAAGCGGTCGGTAGGTAAACCGAACTTAACTCCTGGGGCTTCAGCGCCTCAGGCGGGGCCCGGAGGCGCCTGGCAACAGAAGCCTCCACCTTCTTCTCTTCGATATCCATCATTCAGCCAGGCACTTTGGGCGCTGGCGCAAGTTTTGGTTGCATGGCGCTCCAATCGCCGCGGCCGACGTGCTAATATGGCGACGTATTGGAGACAGACGTAACGATGGCGAGCGACGCAGAAACAAGTGAGCGGCGCGCGGCGTTCTGGGTGGGATCCTGCATGATCAGGCCCGATCAGTTGATCGTTGATGGACCGGGCGGTGAAATCAGCATCGAACCGAAGGTCATGCAGGTTCTGGTCGTCCTTGCCGCCCATGCGGGGGAGACCGTCCTTCGTGAAGACTTGATCCAGTCGGTATGGGAACGCAATTTCGGGGCAGATGAAAGCCTCACTCGTGCGGTCTCTCACCTGCGCAAACTGTTCCGCGACAAGCACAATATCCCCTCAGCAATTGAGACCGTCCCCAAGCACGGCTACAGGCTAATACTTCCTGTTTCATCCACCGCGCCTGCCATTCCATCCGCCGAACAACAGAAGAAGAAGACCCCTGCAGCGCCGCCACGCCGCCGCATGGCGCTTGTCGCTGCTGGCTTGATGTGCGCCGTGCTGGTCGCTGCCGGGCTATTCTTTGCGCTCGCCAGAGACACAAACGAAGCCCCCTCGGTTCTCGCGACAGAATACCTCGCATCCGGACCAATCTACATCGGGGATGTCACTGAGATTGGCGATGCGTCAGCGGTGTCTGAAGCGGCTGAAATCCTCCGCACGGGCCTGGCTGACGAACTTGCCCGAAACTCAATTCCGTCGGGTCGCCTACCGAGGACGGGCGCGCAGGATCTGCCGATCATCGCCGAAGCTTCCGTCGGTGGCGGGGAAGACGAACTAACCATAACGATACGGGTCGTCGATTGGCAAAGTGGATCGCTGCTCTGGTCGGCCACGCATGGCGGAGACGGCATCTCTGCAACCATGCTTGCTAATCAAGCTGAAAGTCACTTGGCGAGGACGCTTGTCTGCGCGCAGACGCGCGCTGCGTTGCTGCCGCCCGACACGACAGACATTATCGGAGCGCTTCTCAGTCTTTGCGCAAACCATCCTTTCTCTACGCATGATAATTCAGGACGGGTCGCCCGTCTGATTGAGGAGCGCAACCCGGATGATCACCGGGCCAGAGCCTTCAAAGTATGGGCCGATGTCTTCGTCGCCCCGCGAGGGTACCAGGTAAACCCGACCAATCTCGACCGATCTGAAATCGTTTCGGCCATGGACGAAATTGACAGCATCCTCGAAATGCACCCCGACAGCTTCTATGCCAACCGGGCCCGCATGGCGTATGACTTTCTGGGCAGGCGAGATTATGCGGCAACCATGCGCCGGCTCGAGACGCTGGTTGATGACCCGAAACAGGCGACCGAGCTCGGCGACTGGCACATGCAGATGAACCGCCTTCTCGGCCACGTTCACGATGCCAGCATCGTTCTTGAAGCAGAAATGCAGCGCCATCCTTCCCGATTCGAGGCCATTACGGAGCTTGGATGGCTGCATGCCGTCATGGGCGAGTATGGCCTCGCAGATGCGATGTTCGAGCGAGTGAGTGCAATCGACCCGGCAGATGGACTGATGCAGCAGCGGCGGTTCTTTAGAAACCTTTTCTATGCCGAAGCTGAAGAGGCTGCATCTGGTCTGTTCGACATCGGGCCTCTCGGCGAACGGGACGCCGATGCCAACTGTTATCGGACATTTCTCGAACTCAAGCTGTCAGATCAGCAGGACGCCGCAGCGCTTGTTGCGCCTTGCAGCATGATTCCGGACACGATCCTCGTCAGCATGTACGCTCAACTCGGCGACATTGACCGGGCCTTCGACCTGCTGAACACGTCCCTTCAAGACGCCAATTGGGGATGGCAGCTTCTTTATTATCCTGAATTGGCTGAATTGCGTGCAGACCCACGGTTTTGGGAATTTGCCCATAAGATGAAGCTCGTAGCCTATTGGCTGGAAACCGATCATTGGCCCGATTTCTGTGAGACAGACGACTTACCGGAACGCTGCGAAGCAAGTGCCCAGCGCGTGATGACCGCATCGCAGCCGCGCGACTAAGAGCCGCTCTCGAAAGGAACTGGAAGGGGCCGGTCGCGTTTTCTCCAAAATCGATTGGAGTAATTATGTCATCCTTTGTCCTGTATCTTGTCGGCTTCCTGCTTCTGATGGGCGGACTCGTATGGGCCGCTATCGCGCTTGGTGTCCCCGGTCAGTGGGTCGCCATCGGGGCTGTCGTGCTTTTGGGCATCGGCGTCATCACGGCAGTCACAAATACGCGGGCCAAGGATGAGACAGCTGCCTCAGACGGCGAACCCAGCGGCTGATCGCTAACCATTACCAGACGGCCCCTGCCCAGCGAGCGTTACAGCACGGGCCGTTTATCAATTTCTGCCGGCTGGCCTATCAACGCCTGCGCGCGAACGTGCTAAGATCCTCTCGCTTTCTGAATGAAGCCAGTTGAATGCGCTAAATTCCGCCTTAAAACACTGTTACAAGACAGGGATGGACCGGATGACGGATTATATTGGTTACGAAGCTCTCACGCAGGCCGCCATGAAAGGCGTTGTCCGGGAGGCGCTTCGTGAAACAGCCAGAAATGGCGCAGCGCCCGGCGAACACCACTTCTACATTACATTCCGCACCAAGGCGCCCGGCGTGAAAATGGCTGAGCATCTTGTCGAGCGGTTTCCCGACGAAATGACCATCGTTATCCAGCACCAGTTCTGGGATCTGGAAGTTCATGAAGGTCACTTCGAAGTCATCCTGAAATTCAATGGCGTGCCGCAGCACCTGTCCATCCCGTTTGCGGCGATGACACGCTTTGTCGATCCTGCCGTCAATTTCGGCCTGTCCTTCGAGAAGAATGAGAGCTTTACCGGTCAGGATGTTGTGGCACCAACCGCGTCCGAGACGGGCGGGCCAATGGCCGGCGAGTCCAAGCGCGCGTCTGGCGCAGACGGCAATGGCACTGTGGTGAACCTCGAAACCTTCCGCCGAAAGTAGGCTCTTGGCCGACAGTCCTTCCGAAAAGCCACGTCTAAGCGACGCCGACATGCTGGCGCGTTTCCAGACCTCCAAAAAACGTCCGGCCTGTTCCGACACACTCGGCATGCATCTGGCTGAAGTTCATCAGGACGAGATGCGCATCATCGTCGATTTCGTCGCCGATGAGAGTTTCGCCAACCCGACCGGCGCAATCCAGGGCGGCTTTATCGCGGCCATGCTGGACGAGGCCATCTCGACCAATATCATTATCGCCTCCAACGTCACCATGACAGCGCCCACGCTGGAGA
>NZ_JBARZC010000629.1:0-3226 GCF_049649345.1 Henriciella sp.
GCCATGACCGCCAGAGCTGGGACCTGCATTTCGACGCCAATCTTCGCGCCCCGATTGCCCTCTCTCAGGCCTTTGCCAACAATCTGCCCGATGAGATGAATGGGTTGATCGTGAATATGATTGACCAGCGCGTCTGGAAGCTGAACCCGCAATTCTTCACCTATACCCTCTCCAAGGCGGCGTTGTTGACCGCGACACAGACCATGGCGCAGGCACTTGCACCAAACATCCGCGTCAATGGCATCGGGCCGGGCCCCACCATGAAGAGCGTCCATCAGAGCGAAGCTGATTTCGAGGCCGAGAAATCCGCTACGCTGACGGGCGAAGGCTCCCGGCCGGAAGAGATCGTCCGCGCGCTTCGCTATCTGATCGCCGCTGACAGCGTCACAGGCCAGATGATCGCCGCCGATGGCGGCCAGCACCTGATGTGGCAGACGCCGGACACGCAGATCTGATGGATTTTTCCTCAGATACGTCCGCGCCAGCTCATCCCAAAGTTCTGGAAGCGCTCGTCGCTGCGAATGACGGCAACCAGCCGAGTTATGGCAATGATGCCGTCACCGCGCAGCTTCGATCAGCGCTGTCGCGCGTGCTTGAGACGGACGATTTTGATGTCTGGCTCTGCGCGTCAGGGACTGCGTCAAATGCCCTCGCGCTCTCCTGTTTCTGCCCGCCGATCGGGGCCATCCTCTGCCATGAAGAGGCCCATATCGCGCGCGACGAACGCGGCGCGCCGGAATTCTTTTCAGGCGGCGGAAAGCTTCAGCTGCTTGGCGGCGACGGCGCGCAAATCGATGAGACAGAGCTTCGCAGCGCCCTGTCGCGGATTGATCGCGGCTTCGTGCATGAAACCCCGGCCCATGTCCTTTCGCTCACCAATCTCACCGAAAGCGGCACGGCCTACCCTGTCGAGCAGATCAGGCATTACGCCGCTCTGGCGAAAGAGGCAGATCTGACCGTTCACCTCGATGGCGCGCGGCTCGCCAATGCGCTTGTGTCTACAGGGGCGAGTGCTGCGGAGATGAGCTGGAAGGCCGGCGTCGACGTGCTCTGCCTCGGCCTGACCAAGACCGGTGCAATCGGCTGCGAGATCATTATCCTGTTCGGCGCGGCGCGCGCGAAATTTGGTGCGTTGAAAGCCCGCGCCAAACGCTCCGGCCACATGCCGCCAAAGATGCGCTATCTTGGCGCCCAGGCGCTTGCCATGTTCGAGGATGATCTGTGGCTCAAGCTCGCCGCAACCGCCAATCAGCGGGCCCGCGAGGCGTCCAATCTGCTCTGCAAGCATCCCGGAACCAAGCTTGTCCATCCGGTCCAGGGCAATGAGATCTTCGTACGGCTGGACGAGGACCTGGTAAAGCGCCTGAAAGATGCTGGCGCGACCTTCTACCCCTGGCTCGATGACAGCCACAGACTGGTCACAAGCTGGGCCACAGGCGCGGACACGATCAAACGTCTGGCCTCAATCGTCGGATAGCGCGTCCAGGCTGCTGCCAATGCCGTCTTTCATCCACTTCTTCACCTGTTCCAGATACAGGTCGACGTCGATCGGCGAATGGGTTTTGCCGTTCATCAGCTCCTGATGCAGGATGATGAAAATCGACGGTGCCAGCAACATGACACCTGCCAGCCGGGCGGTCTCGTAATTTTTCGGGCCATTGGGTGTGCGGACGAGTTTTTCTGCAATTGAATCGATGGCCGGCAGCAGAAGATACCGCAGATAGGCTTCACGCGCCTGCTCGCTATTCATCCCTTCCCGTATGCCCAGACCATGTGCGCGTATATAGCGGGTCACCTTACGAGAATTGGCGACGAGGTCGATATACTCATCAATGGATTCAGCCAGATTGCGCCCCGGTTGAGCTGAATTCTGGCGCAGGGGAACCGACAGTTTGTGCATATACTCGAATACGGCAACGATAACGCCGCTCCGGTTCGAGAAATAATGGCGCAGAGTCGGCTCCGACGTGCCAGCTGCAATAGCCATCTGCCTGAAGGAAGGTAACTCAACCCCTTCACTGAGAAGAAAATCGGTGAGCGCCTCTAACAGCGCCTGCTTCTTCTCTTCAAAATCCTTGTTTCGAACACCTACGGGTCTGGACATGTCGCGCCTCCGACCCCCACCCGTTTCTCCCTCAAGTTTACCTAGGTTTGGCAGAACACATATCCAGCCCTGGCGGCTTGAATGTGACAGTTTTATTATTGAACGAGCACGGCTCGATTGCATTGCGCGTCGTGCACCCAGACATCCGCTTCACCGAGGCTCACGCCAAGCAGATCAGTAAAACCATGCACAATCATGTCGACTGGTTCGGCGGCCGTCTGAAGTGCGTCGGCGACCAGTTCATTCACAATGTCTGGAGACCCGATTATGAACCCTCCGACGTCGACATTCAACTCAAGCGTCTCCACCATGGAGGGCAAAGCACCCTGCAGGGCATCGGTGGTTTCGACGGTCTTGGGATCTTGGCCAATCTGCGAGGCATGGAACCGGAGCGTCTCAGGCTCTTGCGATGCCAGGGTGGCGCGCGCGTAGCCGGACACGCGGATCAGTCCTGTATCCATCAACTTGGCAAGCTCGAAGTCCTGACTATCCCCCAAAGATTCAAGTCCGCGCGGGAGATCGGCGATCCGCAGGTCGAGAATGGCTGGGTGCACGTCGATATCAACACGTTTCACTTTCCGCTGCCGGTGCTCGCAGATCACATCCTTGACCTGCGCCTTGGCTGAGGCGAGCTCGATATAGATGGGTAGTCTGACAAGCTTGTCGCTGAGCAGTCCGCCCGTCTCGACTGCTGCCTCAATGAAAAGGCGCAGCTGCGCGGTGGAGACATAGGTGTGGCTCTCGTCCGCCAAAGAGAACCAGGTGGTCGATTGTGGCCGCTCTCCGACGGTCAGCCATACACGCGTCGAGGCAAGGCCGGGCACATCGCCGCCAAGGTCAAGCTCTAGCTGGCGGTCGTGATTGGCTGCGAGGGCGCCCACGGTCAGCATCTGCACAGCCTCAAGCTGAAGCGACAGTCCTTTCGGTGGATCGCCGAGCTGGAATCTTCCAGCGTCGCCAAAGTCGAACAGACTGGCAAGCTCGACATCAAACCCTGCAGCCGCAGGATCGTCCGCAAGCTCTTCGAGCACCGTTCGCGCCCGGAATGAGCCATCGCTCGACTGGGCCATGGCGCCGATCATATCTGCCAGGCTCGCCTCGCTTTGCAGGACCTCATCATAC
>NZ_JBARZC010000630.1:0-3655 GCF_049649345.1 Henriciella sp.
AACAGCACCTGCGAGAGTTCCAGGACAACGAAAAGTCGCTGCCGACGATCCTGACGACCTCCTACAAGCTGTCTACCGGCGTCGACGCGCGGAATATCCGCAACATCGTGCTTCTTCGCCCCATCAAGTCGATGATCGAGTTCAAGCAGATTATCGGGCAGGGGACGCGCACCTTCGACGGGAAGGATTTCTTCACCGTCTACGACTTCGTGAAGGCCTACGAGCACTTCAACGATCCGGAATGGGATGGCGAACCTCTTCCGCAGGACACGCCATCGCCTGGCCCGAGTCCAGCACCGGGGCCGTCGGAGCCGGGCCCCGATGATCAGCAGCGTGGCGAGAAGATCGTGGTGAAGCTCGGCGACGGCAAGGAGCGCAAGATCCGCTACATCGCCGCGACGACCTACTGGTCCCACGATGGCCGCCCCATCACCGCGCAGGAGTTCATGGAGCAGCTCTTCGGCGATCTCGACATGTTCGTCGCCTCTGAGGAAGAGCTGCGCGCCGTCTGGAGCAGCCCGGAGCGGCGCGAAGACTTCATCCAGCGGCTTACAGAGCTCGGCTACGACGCCGATCGCATGGAAGACATGCGCCGCCTCATCGACGCGCCCGACAGCGACGTCTTCGATGTCCTGGCCTATGTTCGGTTCACCCTCGCGCCCCTCGCCCGCGCCGAGCGTGCTGATGCCGCGCGGTCAGCAGGACTCGGCGGCTACGAATTTGAGATGCGCCAGTTCTTGGACTACGTTCTTCAGGCCTACGCGGCGCATGGATTCGAGGAGCTGTCTCTCGGCAAGATCCGGGACTTCCTGCGCATCCGGCACGGCGGGACGAACGACGCCAAGGCCGTTCTCGGGTCGGTCGCCGAGATCAGGAAGGCCTTCGTTGACATTCAGGGCCATCTGTTCTGCTGACATGGCGTGAGTGGCCGATTTCTCGACAAACCGGCCCAACGGACAGCATTTGGCTGTCATAATGGACATTTGAGCTGGAAAATGGCCAATAATTGGTGGTCGTTACAACAGCGCCTGAACCGACAAGCAAGATATGTCCATCAAGGTCCGCTAAGTAATTGATATCATGTAGATCGAATCCGTGAAAATCTGCTGACTTGTCCATTTCACAACCACATCGTGACCATCAAAAAATTATTATAAAAAATCAAGCGTTCGATCGTCCATAGACCGCTACGAAAAAAATAGTGCCTAGGTTTGATCGACACAAACAAGAAAAGGCCGCCCAAGGGCGGCCTTTCGGAAGTGTTCGATATGTTCGGATTTCGGTTCGGCAATGATCTTCTATGACGTCTCGAAACTCGGAATGTCAGCGGTGCGATAGAGATCGATCCCGATCTCTATTTTGCCCAGAACAGGCCTCACCCCCCTTCTTTTCAGCCGCGCCTGGACATCTTTCACTTCAATTTCATTCGAATTGGCGATCCGAGGCTCTGTGGTGTATTTGGACGCAAAGAACGCCACGCACTTCTCATCGAAGCGGAAAAAGCGGTGCTGTCCGTCCATCCCTTCAACAATGATGGGAGCCAGCCGAGGCTCTGCCTGCCTGTGTGCGAGATCCCAACCTGAAGGTTTCGGGAGCTTGAGCTTCCCGAAAGCATCCGAGGCTGACATCCCCGGCAGGTGCATGGCCTTCTGTGCCCGAAGTTCGATTGGATCGACGTAGATCGCGTCGTAGCCTTCAATCCCGTCAAGGCGTATCGCTTTCTGGGCGAAACCGCCGAGCACGAGATGAAGGATCTCGATGCACGTCATTTTCGCTTTTTCGGCCGCTTTTGCGATGGAGACCATCCCCACTGGCGCTTCTCCAACGACCCGTGCGCGGGCATGCAGGCGCTCAAGGAATCGCGCTATATCCCGATCGTAGATTGCCTTCCGAGTTCTCCCAACAGCATCTCTCGGGCCATCGACGATCGGATCGAGCAAGCCTTCATCGCCAAGCTGGACGGCTTGAGGACGAGTGCAATTTAGCACCTTTGGCAATGACTTTGGTTTGATCGATCGGTGAACTGCAAGCGAAACATCACGGCCGGCCGCGGCATCGAAGCCATGATGGCCGCTGACCTTATCCTCGACTGGAACCAATCCTCTGGCCGCAAGCACGTTTCTCAACGTCTGAGGGTGGATACCGGTTTCTGACGCCAGCGATGCGACGCTGTGAAGCCGTCGCTCTGGCAGCACCTCGCCGAGTATTTTCGCGCCGGCAGGAAGGTCAATGGTTTCGAAGATGTGCTCGCGAAGGATGCGCTTGATGTCGCCTGGATCTTTCGCGTTCTTGGGCGATGCGAGCTACCCGTAGAGAGGGCCCAGAACATTGCCACGCTCCGGCTTACCGCCTTTCCTCACAAAATCCGCCTGCACTGCTTGGAGGGCATCGCGGATGGCGCCTTCACCCCTTGATGTCACGGCGTAACCGGACCGGCCTGCCACATCCCACTGCCGTTCGCTGAACGACCCTGTTTCCGCGCCGGGTCCGAATTTGAGAAGGACGCCGAGCATCTCGGTCGCGCGAACCGCCTGCTCCAGGGTCTGACTGTCAAGCCAGATTGGGCCAGTCGCTCCATCAAGGCGCTCGATGACATAGTTCTGCAAGGGCGACGGTGATTGGGGCGTGGCCGCTTCCACAAGTTCATCCAGCGCCGCGGCACGCTCCGGCACCCGCAGGGCCATCTGGTGAAACGCGTCATCCCACTTCACCTTCTTCCTGCGAAGAAGTTCCAGGCCGTGCACGGGGCATGTGCGCACAGCGCGGAGCGTCCAGATCAATCGGCCTCGGCGGGCAAGCGCGGGGTCGGCGTCGCGCTCATCGTCCTCCCGCAGGCAGGCAGAGCAAAAAACCGTAAAAGCGTTGGCAAAGAATTCCGAGCTGAGCAGATTGCCCCGGAGATCGGACCGACGTTTGGCACACACAAGGAGATGGCTCATGCCTCGTGACTTCCTTACCGCACCGTCCCACATCACCTTCATCTTGGCCAATACGGCCCCGCTGTGCTCCGCAGCGGCGCTGCTTGGCGGGCACGCTGCCGAAGCGCGCTTCCAACGCCTCGTCGATGACCTCTGCGTCACATCATCCCTGACTCCGCGTATCCGCCGTGAGCTGAACGCCCTGGAGGATTTACTCGCTCTCGAGCATATCGACGACTTCGATCGGATCGAAGCAGAGCGCTTCGCTTCCATCGATCCCGGAGACCCGGTTGTTGACGAGATTTGCCTCTTGCTCGACGGCCTCCGCGAGGCGCGGGCATGCGCTGATGCTTAGCCAAAACTGGCGCAATTCTTGCGCCAGCTTGACGCGCCGGAACTGGCGCACCGCTATGAGGAGAACCATCATGTTGTTGAAGCCCCACTCATTCGAAGTCGCTATCGAGCAATCCGCTGCCAAGGCGATCGAGGCTCAGCGCCATTTACGCGCTGGGCTGTGCGAGGTCCGCTTGGAATTGCCTCCATCGCTGCGGTATGCTGTTGACGACATCTGCAAGATCCCAGTGCATGTGTTGTTCGAACCGGAGAAACTTGGACACCTCCGGAAACCCCTACCGCGACGCGGGCTGTAGTGATTCACTGGCTGTGAGATGTGGAGGTAGCGATGGCGAAGCAGTCGGGGTTCTGGAGCATTGAGGAGCGGCTGGAGGAGATTTCTG
>NZ_JBARZC010000631.1:0-6829 GCF_049649345.1 Henriciella sp.
CCTTGTGCTCAGCCGCACCGATGCGCTCGGCCTGCCGGCGATCTCGCCGCGCGGGGATGCCCGGCGCGGCGGTCATGTCAGCGTTACCCATGCGCACGGCTATGAGATCGTCCAGGCGCTTATTGCCCGTAAAATCATTGCCGACTTCCGCGCCCCCGACACAATCCGCTTCGGCCTAGCCCCGCTCTATCTGAGTTTTGCGGACGTATGGGATGCCATGGACGAGCTTGCGGACATCGTGGAATCGGCCAGCTGGAAAGATCCGGTCTTCAGCAAGCGCGCTCAGGTAACATAAGCGTTGACCGGCCCACCCGGCATTTCTGCCGGGCGGCCCGGCCTGCCCCGTCGATGCTGATGCCCAGCCTCAAAAGGAGGTAAGGAAGACCGCAATCAACCAGACCGTCCCCGAGAGGAGGAAGGGCGCTGCTGCGTTTCTGGCGATCTTTCTCAGCCTCGACATGCCACCCACGTGAACGTAACCCCCACGCCCGTGACGATAATCGAGAGAGCCTGCTCGCCGCATCCTTCATTTGAAGGATAAGAGTCGACTCCGGCCCTTCTGGATGAAATAAACCACCAGTAGAACCCCTTCGCCGGAGACCTGGAAGACGTGAAGGATATCGAGCGCCATTTTCTCGACGGGATTTTCGATCCCGCAGCCCAGCAGGCGGCGCTGCGCCATATTGCGGACGAATGCGACGCCCGCGCCGCCCATCTCATGGTTGCAGATGGTGCCCGAAATCTTCTCCAGTCGACATTTACGTGCGAGGTCGATCCCGACTTCGCCCAGCTCGAACACGACTTTCAGCCGATTAATCCGAGAGTGGCCGCAATCCCCTTCATGAAGGCTGGGAAGGCGTCGCGTGACAAGGATTACATCACAAGGGAAGAAATCGCGCGCGACCAGACCTATCAGGAGCTCATCCTGCCCATGGGGTTCGGACACATGTCGGCTGTGCCTCTGCTGAATAATGCGCGGGGTACGGCCGGAATTGCCCTGCACCGCAGCATGGAGGAAGACGAGTTTTCAGACGAGACCGCAGAGCGCCAGGAGCAGCTTGTACGCGCCGCGCTGCCGGCCCTCGATCTCGCCGCAAAGCTTGAGCATATGCAGGCCCGCACCCTGCTCGCAAAACTGGCAGACCACGTCATCGCGTTTGTCACGAGCCGGGCCGGCTGGATCCTCGAGGCGTCCGACAGTGCCGACCTGCTTTTCTCGATGCGGATACTGAGACGGCTGCCAGACGGGCGGTTCGCGTTTTGCAACCGGCCCGACCAGATCGCTTATGAACGTCTGACCGGTGCATCGCAGCCCGCGAGCGGACGCTTTGTCTGCCGCGGCAGGGCACCGGCTCATACCTGGCTTTGCACCGTCTACCCTGTTCCATGTTTTGGTGCGATCGAGGTTTCAGGGCCGATCCTGGTGACCTTCGAGAGAGCCGGCGGCGCGCGCGCACTCGACAAAAAGCTTGCTGCGGCGGTCTTCGGCCTCACCCGTGCGGAAGCGGACATTGCGAGCGAGCTGATGGCTGGACAAAGCCTGGCAGACATCGCGACTGCCCGCGGCATCGCCATCTCGACAGCCCGAACCCATCTTGCCCGCCTCTTCTCAAAAACAGGCACGACCCGCCAGCCCGAACTGGTGCTCGCCCTGTCAGACCTGCTGGAGCGCAGACCAGGCTGAAATGCAGAAAAACTGGCGACCCCGGCGCGATTCGAACGCGCGACCTACAGATTAGGAATCTGTTGCTCTATCCTGCTGAGCTACGGGGTCAGCCTGTAAGTGCGATAGCGTGTTTTGGCGAAAGGATGAAGGGTGGGCAAGCGGCTTGTAGTGTCATTGCTGGGCCTTGCGCTGATGATGGGCGCAGGCTGCTCGAAGGGCGGGCCGCTTGAAGATATGGCGGAAGGCGAGACAGGCCGCGTTGTGCGCGTCATCGATGGCGATGCGCTTGTCCTGGACACTGGCCAGAGCGTGCGTCTGGTTGGCATTGAGGCTCCTGTCTTGAAGCCTCGCTATGGCGACCCTGAGCCCCATGCCGAAAAGGCCGCCCGCGCGCTCGAAGACCTCGCCATGGGCCGCCGCGTCCGGCTGCATTATCCGGGTCTCACGCGTGACCGCTATGACCGCGCCCTTGCCCATATTGCGACAGCCGACGGGACAGGGCCGGACTACTGGATAAATCTGGAGCTTGTTCGCCAGGGCCATGTCCGCGTGCGGCTTTACCCCGATACAGACCGCGGCGGCGAAACCTTGCTGGCGGCCGAGGCTGAGGCCCGCCGCGAAAGGAAAGGCCTGTGGGGACTATCTTACTACCGCCCGGCCCAAGCGTCTGCACTTCAGGCGGACGGCCGCGGCTTCCAGCTCGTTCGCGCAAGGCTCGCGGAGAAGACGGGTCTGCCTGACGAGTGGGAGCGCAAGACGCTGTGTTCATGGGCGCTGGCTGACAGCGCCCTTGTCGTCGATGTCGAGTTTACCGCGCGTGCGCTGTGCGACATTGATGCCGGCGCAGAGGTCATCGTGCGCGGCTGGATACAGGATCAGCGGATGGAGCTTGTCCACCCGCTGCATCTTCACCTGGTCGAGCCTGAGGCGCCCTAACCGGCGATATATTGCGCGCCATTCACCGTCATGGTTGCGCCCGTGATGAAAGCCGCATCTTCAGACGCCAGAAAACCGCACATGGAAGCGATCTCTTCAGCTTTGCCGAGGCGGCCGACCGGGATTGTGCCGATAATGCTTTCGAGCACTTTCTCAGGCACGGCGCGGACCATTTCAGTGTCGATATAGCCCGGGCAGACGACATTGACGGTAATGCCTTTCTTGGCGCCTTCCTGGGCGAGCGCCTTGGTAAAGCCGATCAGGCCGGCCTTGGCGGCAGAATAATTTGTCTGCCCGAACTGGCCCTTCTGACCATTGATCGAGGAGATGTTGATGATACGGCCCCAGCCGCGCTCGCGCATGCCATCCCAGACCTGGCGGGTGACGTTGAAAGCCGAATTGAGGTCGACATCGATGACCTTGTCCCACTGTTCCTTGGACATCTTGTGGAAGGGCGCATCCCAGGTGATGCCAGCATTGTTGACCACAATTTCGACGGGGCCGAGATCGCTTTCGATGGCCGTGAGGCCCTCGCCGACAGCGTCATAGTCGGCCACATCGAACTTGTAGCACTTTACCCCGAGCTCCTGCTCGCAGGCTTTTGCAGCCTCCTCGTTTCCCCCGTAATTCGCGGCGACCTCAAATCCCTTTGTCTTCAGATGCTCGCTAATCGCCTTGCCAATTCCCCGGGTTCCGCCCGTCACCACTGCTACACGCGCCATTTATTCCTCCAAAATTGCTGCGCAGCAAAAATTTTGCTGCGCGCGCTCAACTTGATGTAAGCATGCTATGTATAAAATAGGCGCAGAGATTTGAAAGCAAGGCTATTATTTGCCTTACGTCTCGCGTCAAAACGAACAAACTCGCCGCACTCAGGCGAAGACAAGGGCATGAAATGGCAAAAGGTAACGGATCCGGCGGCACAGTTGTGATCAAGAAATATGCGAACAGACGGCTCTATGACACGTCGACCTCTTCCTATGTGACGCTCGACCATCTGGCGGATCTGGTGAAGCGGGGGGTCGACTTTGAGGTTCGCGACGCGAAGACAGGTGAAGACCTGACCCGCGCGGTCTTGACCCAAATCATTTTCGAGCGCGAAACCAAGGGCGACGGCGCCCTGCCGCTCTCCTTCCTGCGCCAACTCATCGGCTTTTATGGCGGAGGCTCGCAGAGCATGCTGCCAGCCTGGCTTGATATGAGCATGAACAGCTTTGCCGCCAGCCAGGAGAAGCTCAAGAAAGCGATGGGCGGCGCGCATCCAATGGCGTTTTTCGAAGCCCATGCGCGGCGCAATATGGATATGTTCGAGCAGGCGATGAAGGCATTCACGCCAAACATGCCCGGCATGACCACGCCGCCGCCCGCCGCAGCCAGCGAAACCGAAGAGACACCGGAAGAGGCGCCGGCGGATGACGAGCGCGATGCCGCTATGACGGCCCTTAAGGCTCAGATGAAGGTGATGCAGGACCAGCTGGAATCGCTGTCCAAGAAATAAGCGAAGCTGACTGTGAAGGGTGCGGGCTCTAGAGCGAGCCTGCCCCGATCACTTCGCCATGATTGCGCGTCTGCACGATGACCGCGCAGCTGGTCTCGCACTCATAGCCATAGGTCACACGACCACCGGTCCAGACGCCGAGCAGTTTGGCGCTGACGACCGGATTGACCATGCCGGTCTGATTGGCCTCGCCTGAAAGATATTTCACAAGCCGCACTTCGGCGGGCTCGCTGATGTCGCCGTCGAGCGCGAAACCGCCCTTAAAAGGCATGATTTCAACATTTCCGGATTTGGTCTTCTCCGTATTGGAAATGTTGGCCTCGACCGTCTGGCGTTTGGTGGCCGGACACTGCTTTGCGCCGTCATAGACCGATTGCGGCGTGTAAGGCGCGCGCAGCCCGAGGCGCTCTGTATAGGCTTTCTGGCGCTCGCTCGCATCCGGGATCGCCATCGGGTCGGGCTCGCCGATATAGTCCCAGTAATCGACCGACCAGGTCAGGATGAGCACATCACCGAGATGATCGGATTGAACGTCCCGCAGCGTCTTGTGCGCCTTCGGACAGGCCGTGCAGTTCTGCGAGGCAAACAGCTCGACCAGAACAGGCCGGTCTGCGTGCGCGGAAAAGCCCGGCGCAAGAAGGCAGGCGAGAAGGATAAGGACCCGGATCATCCCGCGTCCCATATCGCCAAGTTGTGACAGTTTTAAATCACTCTGTTGTGAACACACAGACAACGCGCCCCGAGAGGCGCGTTGTCCACAGTTTCCATACAGATTTTCTAGGCCGCTTCGCGGGCGAGGTTCCGCAGCACATAGTGGAGAATGCCGCCATTGCGATAGTAATCGAGCTCGTTCTCGGTATCGATCCGCACAATCGTATTGGCGGTCACCTTGGAGCCGTCCTCGCGGGTGATCTCGACGTCCATCTTCTGGCGTGGCGTGATGCCTTCAATACCCGTGATGGTCACCTGCTCCTTGCCGGTCAGGCCGAGCTCCTTGGCGCTCTGGCCTTCAGCGAACTCAAGCGGCAGGACACCCATGCCGATCAGGTTCGAGCGGTGGATCCGCTCAAAGCTGCCAGCGATGACGGCGCGTACCCCGAGCAGGATCGTGCCCTTGGCGGCCCAGTCGCGCGAAGACCCGTTGCCGTAAAGGTCGCCTGCGAACACGACCAGCGGCGTATCGGAGGCCTCGTATTCCATCGCGGCGTCATAGATCGCCATCTGGTCGCCGTCCGGATAGTGGACCGTCACGCCGCCTTCGACGCCCGGCACCATCTGGTTCTTGATCCGGATATTGGCGAACGTGCCGCGCATCATGACTTCATGATTGCCGCGGCGCGAGCCGTAGGAGTTGAAATCCAGCGGTGAGACCTGATGTTCCTGCAGGTATTCGCCAGCAGGGCTGGACGCCTTGATCGAGCCGGCCGGTGAGATGTGGTCAGTCGTGATCGAGTCGCCGAAGACAGCCAGGACGCGCGCGTCGATGATGTCTTCCTGCTTGTCGAGATCGAGGCCCATGCCTTCAAAGTAAGGCGGGTTCTGAACATAGGTCGATCCGGGCGGCCAGCTATAGGTCTGCCCGCCGGACACCTCAATGCCCTGCCAGAGCTCGTCGCCCTTGAAGACGTCGGAATAGCGCTCGCGGAACATGGCGGGCGTGACCGCGTCAGCCATGATGTCAGCGATCTCTTTAGAGGTCGGCCAGATGTCCTTCAGATAGACGTCATTGCCGTCATTGTCCTTGCCGAGCGGTTCGGTCGCGACATTGCGGTGCATCGAGCCGGCCAGCGCATAGGCAACGACCAGCGGCGGCGAGGCGAGATAGTTGGCGCGCACATCCTGGCTGATCCGGCCTTCAAAGTTGCGGTTGCCCGAAAGAACCGAACAGGCAACGAGGTCATTGTCGTTGATTGTCTTGGAGATCGGCGGCGGCAGCGGGCCGGAATTGCCGATACAGGTCGTGCAGCCATAACCGACAAGGTTGAAGCCGAGGGCGTCAAGGTCATCCTGCAGGCCCGCGCGCTCCAGATAGTCGGTCACAACCTGCGAGCCGGGGGCGAGCGATGTCTTCACCCATGGCTTGACCTTGAGGCCCTTCTCGCGGGCCTTGCGGGCCACCAGACCGGCCGAGATCAGCACGGACGGGTTGGACGTATTGGTGCATGAGGTTATCGCGGCGATCACCACCGACCCGTCATGGATGTGGTAGTCGCTGTCCGGGACAGCGAATTTCGGCACGCCATAATCCTCTGGCTCTGTGTAGGCCATGTTCGCGCCTTCATCCTCGAAGCGCGCTTCGCCGGTGGATTCCGGGGTCTTGTCCTCGGAAACACCGCCGCCCTTGATGACTTTCACGTCCTTGCGGAACTGCTCTGGTGCAACGTCGAGCAGGATCTTGTCCTGCGGGCGCTTCGGGCCGGAGATACACGGAACGACGGTCGACAGGTCGAGTTCGATCGTATCGGTAAAGACAGGGTCCGGCATGTCGTCGCGCCAGTAGCCCTGCGCCTTTGTGTAGGCTTCGACCAGTTGAACGCGGTCTTCTTCGCGGCCCGTTGAGCGAAGATATTTCAGCGTCTGCTCATCGGTCGGGAAGAAGGCGCAGGTCGAGCCGAATTCGGGCGACATGTTGCCGATGGTGGCGCGGTCCTCGAGAGTGAGGTGGTCGAGGCCGGCGCCGTAGAATTCGACGAACTTGCCGACCACGCCCTTCTGGCGCAGCATCTGGG
>NZ_JBARZC010000632.1:0-2394 GCF_049649345.1 Henriciella sp.
ACCCTGGTGACCGCTGTCACTGAAGCCGAACTCGTTGACGCGCTGAAAGGCGACGGCCCGTTCACCGTCTTCGCCCCGACCAATGACGCGTTCGCTGCCCTGCCCGAAGGCACGGTCGATACGCTTCTGATGGACGAGAACCAGGACCAGCTTCAGGGCATCCTGAAACTCCACGTCGTCTCCGGCAAGATCAAGGCCGAGGACATCGCTGAAGGCACGACAGAGGTCGAAACGCTGGCCGGTGACACGATTACCGTGACAAAGGACAGCCACGGCGCCGTGACAGCCGGCGGTGCAGACGTCATCAAGGCCGACATCTACACCTCGAACGGCGTGATCCACGTCATCGACAGCGTGATCCTGCCTGAATAAGCCGCTCTGAACGTCCCATCCGGACACCGGACAAGCCCTCCCCGCCGCGCGTGGGGAGGGCTTTTTCTTTGCTCATGGGAGGTTCGTTCCGCCTCAAAGGCTTATCATCGGCGCCAAAGCATCACATATAGCTGGCCATACACGTCGAGGGAGCCTCAATGAGCCTGCGCATCGCGATCCAGATGGACCCGCTATCCACGGTCAACATCAATGCCGACACTACATTCGCGCTGGCCGAGGTCGCCCAGGCGCGCGGCCACAAGATCTGGATCTATGAGCCCCGGCACCTCTCCTTCGACACAGACCGTGTGAGGGCCCGAGCGCGCCCCGTCACCTTCCAGCGGGTCGAAGATGAGCCCGGCGTGACAGGCGAAGAGACCCTGCTCGATCTTGCAGACGATATCGACGTCGTCCTGATGCGCCAGGACCCGCCTTTCGACATGGCCTATATCACTGCCTGCCACGTGCTTGAGCTTCTGAAAGGCGAGACGCTGGTGCTCAATGATCCGGAATTTGTCCGCTCCAGCCCGGAAAAACTCTTCCCGCTTCTTTTCCCTGAGCTGATCCCCGACACGCTGATCTCACGCGATCTCAAATCCATTCTCGACTTTCGCGCCCGCCACAAGGACATCATCATCAAGCCGCTCTACGGCAATGGCGGGGCGGGCGTCTTCCGCATGAAGGAGGATGACAGCAATTTCTCCGCCCTGATGGAAATGTTTCTGGAACGCACGCGCGAACCGCTCATCGCGCAGGCCTTCCTGCCGGCGGTCAGCAATGGCGACAAGCGGGTCATCCTGGTGAATGGTGAAGCCGTCGGCGCAATCAACAGGCGCCCGCAAGAGGGCGAGACGCGCTCGAACATGCATGTCGGCGGCACGGCCGAGCCGGTCGAGCTGACAGAGACAGACCTCGACATCTGCCGTGTGATCGGCCCGGAACTCAAACGCCGCGGGCAGATTTTCGTCGGCATCGATGTGATTGGCGACAAGCTGACAGAGGTGAATGTGACCTCACCCACCGGAATTCAGGAACTGAAACGCTTTACAGGCGTGGATGCAGCGGCCATCTTCTGGGATTGTGTGCAAGACATGGTTGCCAAGTCCTGATTGGCGATCCACTTTGAGGGTATGAACATGAAAGCCGCCGCCTTCGCATCGATTGTCGCCTTGTCCTTTGCAGGTGTCGCCTGTTCGGAAAAGGCGCCCGTAGAGACTGAAACACAGGCCGATGTCTCGGCTGAAACGGCGTCTGCGCCGCAGGCGTCTGAGTTCAATCTGCGCTATCCGGGTTCGGAAAGCTCCAGCACGACGACCGCATCCAGCGAATTCAACCTTCGCATTCCGGAGGCCGACGCCCCGACAGATGGCGTTCGCCTGCCTGAAGGCGCGGTCAATGAGAACCGCTTGTCAAACGTGCCTGAAATCGAAACACCGGCCGTCGAAACAGCACCGGAAGCTGCCCCTGAGGACGACATAATCCGTCTCGACTAGGCCGGTAAATTGAACGTTTTCAACGCCTGATTCAAATTTGTTCTTTATTTGTTCACGGTGCCATGCTAGGCAGAGCTTAGCAATGGGGCGCTGGACATGGTTTGCCGGATAACGACATTCGCTTTTGAAGGCATTGAGGCCAAGCCTGTCGACGTGCAGGTGCAGATTACCTCCGGCAATCCGTTTTTCGCTATTGTAGGCTTGCCGGACAAGGCGGTTGGCGAAAGCCGGGAACGGGTCCGCGCCGCCTTTTCCGCGATCGGCCTGGCGCTGCCTCCCAAGCACATCACCGTCAATCTCGCCCCGGCTGACCTTCCAAAGGAGGGCAGTCATTATGACCTGCCGATCGCGCTCGGCCTGCTCGCGGCCATGGGGGTCGTTGCGCCGGATGCGCTCGACGGGCATGCCGCGATTGGCGAGCTGTCGCTCGATGGCTCGCTTGGCCAGACATTAGGTGTTCTACCAGCGGCAATGGCGGCGATTGCCATGGATTTGCGCCTGATCTGCCCGGAAGTGTGCGGTCCGGAAG
>NZ_JBARZC010000633.1:0-2176 GCF_049649345.1 Henriciella sp.
GTCTTGTTCCCAATCTTCCTGAACTTTTTTGTTGTAGTTGAGATAGAGCTTGTCATCGACGATTTTCCAGTGGTCGGCGTCGCCCTTGGCGGTGTATCCCTGCGAGACCGCCCAGGCGCAGTATCCGCCATATTGCGGGGCGTATTTTTCCGGGTTCGCCTCGAAGCTTGCGAGGTTTTCCGCGCTAGCAAAGCGGAACTCGGCGCCCTGATATGTCGTCGAAAATTTCTTCGATCCCTTGACCGGTTTTCCCTCTGTGAAATAGGCGACCGGGTCGTGTCCCTGCACGGCCGTGTTGGAAAAAGTGCCCGTGTAAACGGGTGCCTTGTCGGCATGGGCCGGGGCGGCTGTGGCAAAGCCGGCCACACCTATGGCGAGTGCTGCGGCGAGCGTTCTGATCATGATCTTGTCTCCTGTGACGAAATTTTTTTGCAACTAGGCGCTGGCGTGGTGAGTGATCGGCGGCTCGCCGGTCTGCCCGGCCGGTGCGCGGCCCGGCAGGAAGGTCGAGACGAGCCCCTGCCCTATGGCGGCCAGCTCCTTGCGGCGGATGAAGATGAGAAGGATCGACGTCGCCCAGACGGTGCAGGCCATGAAGAACAGGCCGCCCCCATCATTGTTCGGGTCGATGCCGAGCGGCGTCCAGAGGTGGAAATTGACCGCCCCGCTCATCACGCCGAAAGCGACAAGCGCGCCAACCGCCTGAAAGCGGCGCAAGGCCGGATGGATGCCGGCCAGCAGAAGCGCGGACGCGACAAGCTCTGCCGAGCCGATCACATACTGGCTGAAGAGGCCGGTCTGCGCGAACAGGCCCTCAGCCCCGAAACTGGCGGCCCAGGCATTGAGCTTGCCGAAGATCACCTGCGTCTCGGGCGCATTGGTGAATTTGAAGCGCAAGCTGTCTAGAAAGACGAGCGCAGCCACCGCGGAAATGGCATGTGGCAGATAGGTCTTCAGTCTGGTCATGGGTGCATCCCCTTGTTGTCTGAGCGAGGAGATAGCCGATGGCGGCTTCAAGTGCGACGCACGCCTGCGTGATTGCGTTCACGAACGAGTGAGCCGGTTTGTCCGTTCGGCTCCGCCCCTCGCGCCGCCGCAAATTCATCCTATATGGTCTAGCACGGTGTGATGACGGGAGGTGAGGCATGGACCGGCTCGACGCAATGCGGCTGTTTTTGAGGGTGGCCGATACGGGCAGTTTCTCCAAGGCCGCCCAGGATCTGGATATTGGCCAGCCGACGGTGTCGCGGCGCATTCAGGATCTCGAAGCCCAGCTCGGCGCGGACCTGTTCCTGCGGACGACACGCGCGCTCAGCCTGACCGAGGCTGGCGAGAAATTCTATGACCGCGCCAAGGCGATCCTCAATGATTTCGACCAGGCTGAAGCCGAGGTGCGCGGGCTCGACAATGAGGCGGTGGGGCAGCTGCGTATCTCTGTGCCGCATTCGCTCTCGCGGGTCGTGATCGCCCCGGCGCTCGCCGGTTTCATGAAACGCTATCCGGACCTCACGCTCGATGTGATTTCGGATGATATGTATACGGACATTGTTCAGGAAGGCGTCGACCTGGCCTTCCGGCTTGGCGAGCTTTCAGACTCGAGCCTGATGGCCAAGCGCATCTCGTCCTCCCCGCGCCGCCTCTTCGCCTCGCCCATTTATGCTGCGCAAATCCGCGGCGTCGACCGGCCGAGCCAGCTCAGCCCGAATGATGCGCTGCATCTGCGCCAGAGGGGCCATGTCGGGGACTGGGAGCTGGCACACACCGAGACAGGCGATGTCGACAAGGTCCGCGCGCATGGGCGCCTGCGGGCCTCGTCCGGCGACATGCTGATCCAGGCCGCCCATGACGCGATGGGCTATATCCTCGCCCCCGACTGGCTGGTCTGCGAAAAGGTCCGCGCAGGCGATCTGGTGCAGATCCTGCCCGATTGGGAAGCCCCGCTCCTGCCCCTCCACGTCGTCTGGTCCGGCGGCAAGCTCAAGGGCAAGACCAAGCTGCTCGCGGACTATATCGCCGAAGCGATGAAGGCCGCAGAGCTGCGCGAGCCGGAGCGGGTCTAGATCCAGCGACGCACACGTGTTCGGTATTCAAGGTAAGGCTCGCCGAATTTGCGCTCCAGATAGGCCTCCTCGGGCAGGATCACAAAGACATGCAGAGTCAGCGCGCAGAGCGGTGT
>NZ_JBARZC010000634.1:0-2249 GCF_049649345.1 Henriciella sp.
ATGTCCAGCTTCGAGATCGCCGCCAAACGCCTCGGCGCGGACGTGGTCACCATGCCGGTCGCCGCCTCAAGCGTGAAAAAGGGCGAGACACTGATCGACACAGCGATGACGCTCAACGCCATGGCGCCTGATGCGATCGTGATCCGCCATTCTGCTTCTGGCGGCGTGAAGCTTCTTTCCCGCAAGGTCGATTGCGCCGTGATCAATGCCGGCGACGGGACACACCAGCACCCGACGCAGGGCCTGCTCGATACGCTGACCATCCGCCGCGCCAAGGGCCGGATCGAAGGCCTCAAGGTCACGATCTGCGGCGACATCCTGCATTCGCGCGTCGCCCGCTCGACCACATTGGCGTTGCACCTCCTCGGCGCTGAGGTGACGCTGTGCGGGCCCGCGACGCTGATGCCGTCTGGCACCGAGACATGGGGCGCCGCCCGCGCCCTCAATGATTTCGACAAGGCGATCGAAGGCGCTGATGTCGTCATGATGCTCCGGCTTCAGCTGGAGCGCATGGCCGGCGCTTATCTGCCGAGCCAGCGCGAATATTTCCGGAGCTTCGGCCTGACTGCCGAACGTCTCAAACGCGCCGCGCCCGATGCGACCGTCATGCACCCAGGCCCGATGAATCGCGGCATCGAGATCGAGAGCGCGATTGCCGATGGTGATCGGTCCGTTATCACAGAGCAGGTCGAGATGGGTGTCGCCGTTCGCGAAGCAGTCCTCAAACTCCTGTCGGGGAGGCGCAAATGAAGACGATGATCGCGAATGCCTACCTGCTTTGCCCGGCCAACAAAATCGAAGGCCCGGGCAATCTCGTCATCGAGGACGGCAAGATTGCCCAAGTCGGCGGCCCGGCCATCGAGCCGGATGAATATATAGATGCGCGCGGCCTCTATCTTGCCCCCGGCCTTGTCGATCTCCGCGTCAAGACGGGCGAACCGGGCGCCGAACAAAAAGAGACGCTGGCGACAGCCTCGCGCGCGGCGGTTGCTGGGGGCGTCACCAGCCTGGTCGTCATGCCGGACACAGATCCGGTCATCGACGATGTCGCGCTCGTCCAGTTCATTGCCAATCGCGGCAAGGAAACGGCCAAAACCCGCATCTATCCCGCCGGGGCGCTGACGAAGGGCCTCAAAGGTGAGGCCATGGCCGAAATCGGCCTGATGCAGGGCTCGGGCGCTGTCTTCTTCACCAATGGTGACTGGCCGATCTGCGACACTTCTGTCCTCCGCCGGACGATGGCCTATGCGGCAAGCTGCGGCGCCATAGTCGCCAGCCGGGCCGATGAGAAATCACTGTCTGGCAAGGGCGTCATGAATTCCGGCGCGTTCGCCGCCCGCAAGGGACTATCCGGCCTGCCGCGCGAGGCTGAATGGATTGGCCTGTCGCGCGATCTCCTGCTCGCCAGGGCCACCGGATGCACGTTGCTGGTCGATCAGGTCTCGACCGCGCGCAGCATCGACATGATCAAGGCCGCCCGCGCAGACGGCACGAAGGTTTTCGTCAGCGTTGCTGCCCATCATCTCTTTTTCAACGAACTCGATGTTGGGGACTATCTCACCTACTGCAAGGTGAACCCGCCCTTCCGGCCCGAAGTGGATCGCCAGGCGCTGATCGAGGCGCTCGCCGCCGGAGAGATAGATGCCGTCGTCTCCGCTCACGATCCCCAGCCACCTGAAGAAAAGCGCCTGCCCTTCGGCGAGGCGAGCTTTGGCGCGGCGGGTCTTGAGACGGTGCTGTCAGCCCTGATCTCACTGGTTCAGGATGACCGCCTGAGCCTGCTTGAGGCGCTTGCCCCGGTGACCTGCCGGCCGGCCGACATGATCGATCAGCGACAAGGCCGGCTTGCGGAGGGCGCACCGGCCGATCTCATCCTGTTTGATCCGGGCACCCCATGGCTCTGCGAGCGCGAGGATCTGAGATCCCGCTCGCTGAATTCGCCCTTCGATGGCCGGCGGATGACGGGCCGCGTCATGCGGACCTTTATTGGCGGAGAGACAGTCTTCGAACGCTAGGCCGCGAGGCTGAGCACTTTCACGAGCCGGGATCTCATCCAGTCTTCACTGACATCGCGATCCTTCGACAACAGGTCGAGCTCGGTGCCCCTGCAGACGCTGACCGCGAGGCTCGCATAATAGGACGCCTCTTCGCATCCAACGGCCTGCAGCGCCTCGATCACCTTCTCCTCGACAAGACGCGACCAGCGCCTGACAACATCCTTGATGTCGCTATCGCGGCAGGCGTAGAGG
>NZ_JBARZC010000635.1:0-4991 GCF_049649345.1 Henriciella sp.
CCTTCGTGTCCACAACCAGAGGCCGAGCCCGATCAGAGCGAGCTGCACCATGATTCGCGCGCCCGCGCCCCATGGGACCGGGAAAACCGGGTCGGCGCGGAAAAAGTCCCAGACGTGCAGCGGCAGATAGCCAAGGCAGAGGCCTGCAAAGGCAAGGCCTGCGAGGGCGCGTGTGCGGGGGATAAGCACGGCAATGCCAATTGCAAGCTCAATGAGCCCGGACAGCCACACCACCCAAAGCTCGGGCATCCAGTCAGGTACGATAGCGAAAAAGGGCGCTGGCACGAAAAGGTGCAGCGCGCCGCCGATCAGCATCCAGGCGGCAATGAGGGCGGCGGCGATCCATTCCATCCGGTTTGAGATGGCCCGCAAACGCGCCGCGCCAAGGGCAAAACGTTTAATCGATCCGCCTCCCCTCGCGCCCCGGCTATAAGTTTCCCCATCCCATGGCCTGACAGGGCGGTCCGGACCGGCCGGGTGGCATATGGGAGGCGAGAGTGATTGCGGCTGCGGGCAGGGGCTAACGGCCCTGCGACACCCGTGGTGCAGCGCCCGGAAAATAGATCGCCACTGGCAGGGCAGCCCCTGTCGGCGGGCCTCTGGCGGGCCGGTAAGGGACACCTGCACGGCCAATAAATCTCGCGGGCGCGCCTGAAACAGGCGCTCTACAGCCACGCCGAAAGGCTGGCATTACACAAGCGTCTCTTCCAGGCGCGCCCGGCCCTGTCATCAGGGCGAGTTTTCCTTGAACCGCCAGAGGCATTAGGCCCCGTGGCGATTTTTGCGCTGCAGCACATGAGCGGCGACGCGAGCAAAGCCAGAATGCCCATTGACCTTCGCATGCCATGGCGCTTCGTTGCGTTCACCATGGAGGTCCCACAATGAAAAACAGATATATAACGGCAAGCGCGATGGCGATCAGTTTCGCCATGCTTGCATCCTGCGCCGGCACGAACACCGACGATGTGCCGCCAGCCGAAGTGCCGACACCGCCACTGGCGGCCGACCCGGTCGAAAAGGAAAACACCGGTGTCGTCGAGGCGCGCGCCTTCCTGGAGCGCGCAGACGCAGAGCTTGCGCAGATGTCGAAAGAGATCAGCCCGGTCTTCTGGGAGCAGGCCACGAATATTTCCGAGGAAACGAATGCCGCCGCGGCCGAAGCCGGCGCCAAGGCGACCAAGATCGCCGTCGCGCTCGCCAATGAATCCAAGCAGTTCAATGATGTCGACCTGCCGCCAGAGCTAGAGCGCAAGATGAAACGGCTCCAGTCCGGCGTGACCATCCCGGCCCCCTCAACTGAAGGTGCGGCAGAAGAGCTTGCCGAAATCACGACCGGGCTCGATGCGACCTACGCCACGGGCAAATTCACATATGAGGGCGAGGAGATGAACCTCGACCAGCTCTCGACCATCATCGAGACAAGCCGCGACCCGGAAGAGCTGAAAGCCGTCTGGGAAGGCTGGCGCACCGTCTCGCCGCCGATGAAGGATGATTATGCCCGCATGGTCGAGATCGCCAATGAAGGCGCGCGCGAGCTTGGCTATGACAATCTGAAAACGATGTGGCTGTCGAAATACGATATGCCGCCCGAAGAGATGGCGACCGAAGTCGACCGGCTCTGGGGCCAGGTCGAGCCGCTTTATGAGGAGCTGCACTGCTATGTCCGCGCCGAACTGAATGATCAGTATGGCGATGATGTCCAGCCTGCCACAGGCCCGATCCGCGCCGACCTGCTCGGCAATATGTGGTCACAGCAATGGTCGAATATCTATCCGCTGGTCGAGCCTGAAGGCCTGCCCGGCCAAGGCTATGATCTGACCGAGGAACTGGTCGCGGCAGACTATGACGCGATCAAGATGGTAGAGACGGCTGAAGGCTTCTTCACATCGCTGGGGCTCGCCCCGCTGCCGGATACGTTCTGGGAACGCTCCATGATCGTGCGCCCGCCAGCCCCGCGCGAAGTTGTCTGCCACGCCTCGGCCTGGGACCTCGATGACGAGGAAGATGTGCGCATCAAGATGTGTACCGAAGTGAACGCGGAGGACTTCTACACCGTCCACCACGAGCTCGGTCACAATTACTATCAGCGCGCCTACAAGGACGTCGACTACCTCTACAAGGACGGCGCCCATGACGGCTTCCACGAAGCCATCGGTGACTTCATCGCCCTTTCGATCACGCCATCTTATCTCGTGGACATTGGCCTGATCGATGAAAGCCAGGTGCCCGGCGAAGATGCCGACATCTCGCTCCTGATGAACACTGCGCTCGACAAGATCGCCTTCCTGCCTTTCGCCATCACGGTGGATAGCTGGCGCTGGGATGTGCTCGACGGCACGACGCCGCCTGAAGCTTACAACGACGCCTGGTGGGAGAAGCGCACCAAGTATCAGGGCATCGTCCCGCCGGGCCCACGCCCTGCCGACGCGTTTGATCCAGGCGCGAAGTATCACATTCCGGGCAATACGCCGTACCTGCGCTATTTCCTGAGCTACATCATGCAGTTCCAGTTCCACAAAGCTGCCTGTGAACAGGCTGGCTGGGAAGGGCCGCTGCATCGCTGCTCGATCTATGGAAACGAAGAGGTCGGCGCGCGCTTCAATGCGATGATGGAAATGGGCGCCTCGGAGCCATGGCCCGACGTGCTCGAAACCTTCACCGGTACACGCGAGATGGATGGCTCAGCGATCATCGAATATTTCGATCCGCTGATCACCTATCTCGAAGAGGAAAACGAAGGCCGGTCCTGCGGCTGGGAATAGGCCTTCGATTGTGTCTTGATGAAGTCCCGGACCGTCGAGGTCCGGGGCTTTTTTATGTACACCAGCCTTGCTGATGATTGCCCCAGCGGTGTGCGAGACCTTCATTGATCAGTGATTGTCCGACAGACCGCCCATCGACCGCCGCGACCCGAAGAAGGCGGCCATACTTGTCTCGGTCGCGCGATCCGGACGTCTTCAGCTCGACGCGGCCCTCATTCAGGAGCGCGGCGAGCCGCAGGCTTGCCTTTTGTCCGAGAATTTTTTCGGAGGGGCAGTCCGGCGAGAATATCTCTGGCGCATCAATGTCCGCCAGCCGGATCTTTTCCCCGGTTGCCCAGATTGTATCGCCATCGACCACGCAATTGATCCGTTGCCCTCCGCCGCACGCTGAGAAGAAAACAGGGGCCAGAACGGTCGACTGCTCCCTGGGCCGGTCCCAATAGGAAATGGCGACGGCGATGATCAGCAGAATCAGCAGGGGCAGGATCGCGACATCGCCGCGCTGCATGCGCAGCCAGCGGCCAAAAAAGAAGGATCTGAGGATGCGAACCATATCCGAATCTCCGCTCTGGGCGGGCTGAATATGGTTGACGAAAGGTTACTGAATTGTTTCCGAAACCTTGATTTTCCCGGCGAGAAGCTCAGTCAGCGCTCGCCTCTTCTGCGGCGACCCAGTCATCAAGCGCCTCCGCCATGAGGATGATCGTATCGACGGACCGCGCAAACGCCTCAGGGTCCACCTTGTCGAACGTGTCGGTCGGCCGGTGATAGTCAGAATGGTCCTCGACACCGAGATAGAGGATCGGAATACCGGCGAGAAAGAAGGGTGCGTGGTCCGATGCGAGCGTCCAGTCATCCTTGCCGAGATCAGGCGTTTCATGGCCGCGCAAGAGCTTGATCGGGGCGTCGGCCGCCACCGCTTCAATCACCGGGACAAGGTCGGGGACGTGATAGCCCCCAACCGCGTAAAGCTCGCTCGCATCGGCCCGCGCGACCATATCGAGATTGAGGTTGAGCGCGATGTTGGTTTTCTCTGTGTCGCTCAGTTTCGCGACGAACTGCCCCGACCCGGTGATGCCGTCTTCTTCGGCGTCGAAGAATGCGAAGATCAGGTGGGTCGCTGGCGGATGAGCTTGGAACCAGGCAATCACCTCCATCAGCGCTGCTACGCCGGACGCATTGTCATCTGCGCCATTGTAGACTTCGCCATCCTTGATGCCGAGATGGTCGTAATGGGCCGAGAGAACGATGGCCTTGGCGTCCCGTGCGCCTCTGTTTTCGCCGGGGATGACGGCAATCAGATTTGTGCCGTCAATGACACCGCCGGGTTCATCGAAGCGGGGCGCTGCGAATTCGATTTCATACCCCTCCTTTCGGGCCGGGGAGACGTTCATCTCCTCAAGGCGCGACTTGATCCACGCTCTGGCTTTCAAATTGCCGGGAGTGCCACTCTGGCGGCCTTCGAATTCGTCCGAGGACAAGGTCCTCAGGGCCGTTAGAGCGCGGTCTGCATCATGGAATTGCGCGTCATAGGCAGGCGAAACCCGGCTTGCTTCTCGGGTATCGACCGGCGTTTGCGGCGGGCTGGAACAGGCATTGATTGCAAGCAGAGTAAGCGCGAGTATACGGATCATGCAGGTCATTCCTCAAAACCAAACCGGCTTGACCCTAGGCTCATTGATGGCCATGTGCCAGCCGGAAGGAGACTCGCTCATGGCCATGGATCGCGCAACGCTGGAAACCCATCTGAGGGAAGCATTCCCCGAAGCAGAGATCGTGCTCACCGATCTGGCGGGAGACAATGACCACTGGCAGGCGGAGATCGTATCGCCGCAATTTGCAGGGGTGCCGCGCGTGCGTCAGCATCAGATGGTCTATGCGGCGCTCAAAGGCAAAATGGGCGGGGAACTGCACGCACTCGCATTGAAAACGAGCGCGCCAGACTAGTCGTCGCTGGCAGGAGGGCTCCTGTCCAGCGCGCTGTCGTCCTCATTGGCCGTCGGGTCGAGATAACCGGCTGTAGCCTCATAGTCTCCGGGCAGAAGTTCCATGCTCTGCACCGAGTAGACAGGCGCTGTTTCGAGCCGGCGCCTCGGCAGGGCGGGGCGGTCATCAGACCCTGTCATCATACGCGGTGCACCCGGGAGCGGCTTCAGACCGTCGGCTAAAATCGGGCTCTGGCCCTGCTCGGGTGGCGGAGGCGGGGATACAGTCGGCGCCGGTGCGGGC
>NZ_JBARZC010000636.1:0-5971 GCF_049649345.1 Henriciella sp.
GGCGCGAGCAGCGAGGCGAGCTCATTGCCATGGCGGGCAGGCCCCTCTCCCGCAGGCGCGCTGGCGCCATCATCCAGGGGCGCCGGGCCGAGCAGGCAGTTGAAATCATTCAGATTCATGGACTGTCGGCATTCTGGGTCTCGTGGAGGGCCGGGCTGCGCCAAGCCTACCGGACTTGATTTGCCGGATCAATGAGGACGGGAAAGTCCCGCGCGATCATGTGGCTGGAGGCCGGTTGACGAGGGCGGCTCAGTCGGCGACCAGGGCCTCAGCGACGCCTTCGTGAGCACGATTTCGCGGCCCTATCGCGCTGATCGAGCGGCTCTCCGCTGCGCATTTTCTGCGGTTCCTGGAAGAGTTCGACCCGCAGGTGTGCGCCGCCGGGTCGGTCGATGACTCCTCGACCGTTCCACCGGCCTCGACGCGCCTTGCCCGAACGGCGGCCGCATAGGCCTTGGCATTTGGAGAGTCACGTAGCTGTGTCACCGGAATGAGGCCGATGGCTTCGGTCAGACATGTTCGCCCTTCCTGGCAAGGGCTGGGTGTCTCAACGAGGAGCGACATGGACAACCACACCGCCGCGGCGACGAGGACGGAGGCGATCACGCCTTCAACGACAAATCGGTTTTCATTCGTCATCAGCCCACCCCTGCCAGCGTTATAATTGCCGTCCAGTCAGGCCAATCTAGCAAATTTCCGCGAATGGCCAACTCTGGATCGAATGGCCGCTCAAGAATGCGCCTCTAATAATGCGGCGGCGGCCTGTTCACGGGCGCGTCTTCGCCGGCGGACTGTTCGGCGGCGGCCACCCGCTCGCTAAGCTGCGCGAGGCGGGCCTCCAGCCGCTCAATCAGCTTCCACTGCGCCGTGATGGCGGCGTTGAGGTCCTCAATCGTCTGATCCTGATGGACCACACGCATTTCAAGCTCATCGAGGCGGGAGGAGGTGCTGAATGTGTCTGACATGGCGGCAATGTAGGGCGGCGTAGGGCGGGATGAAATCCCGCCAATGCAATCCCCCCCGCACTCCAATTCATATTGGCGGGATTGCATCCCGCCCTACGGTTCGGTGAGGAGGACAGGCCGCTCCGGTTTCCATTCCCGGTTCCAATCAGCCTTGCAACGATGCCAGGACGAGTGAGGCCACGCCTCAGGCGACGTCACAAGCCCATGTCTTACCGGGTTCCAGTGGATGTAATCCATATGAGCAGCGAGATCCTTCTCGCCTCGAATGACATGTTCCCAATACCGCGATTGCCAGATGAGCCGCTCACCCTTGCGGCCGACGGATTTCAGGTGCGGTGGCAAGCGCCGCGTGAAACCGGCCTTGATCAGCCGCAACCGGTTCACAAAATCGCAGTCGCCGTCGGGCAAGGCCCAGAGCAGATGCATGTGATCGGGCAGGACGCAGATCGCGATTGTCCGGGCCGGATGCCGGGCCGTCACCTCACGATATGAGGCGCGCAACGCCTCAATATACCGGACGAGCGTATCGGCCCGCCGGTCATGAAGGCACAGCGTAAAGGCATAAGTGCCCCCCGGCACATAGAGACGACGATAAGTCGGCATGACCGGAATATATCACGAACATTTACAGTCGTGAAGTCCGTAGGGCGGCGTTGAGGCCAAAGGCCGATACCCGCCAAAAGGTTTGGCGCGGTAGGGCGGCGATGGAGGCGCAGCCGCAATCCCGCCAATCATCGTTTGAGACATCGGATCATATCCGCGGGATGTCATCCCGCCCTACGGCAAAACGGAGTTTCGCTTGCCGTGGCGGAAGGGGAGGCAATGGGGGGAATCGTAGGGTGGGTCATGACCCGCCACCACTCTGCGCGGATTGGCGGGTTACGCTGACGCTAACCCGCCCTACGGCGAAACGGAGTTTCGTTTGCTTGGCGGGCTCCCGGGGGCGCTAGTGACTGATGGGAATCTTAAGGCTTTGGGTGTGGGGTAAAAGTGGGTGCGGACATAAGAGACCGGCATTATAAGCAAGAATGGACAATATACAGCTGGTGCCTGCCAATTGGATATTTCAGGCCGTGTATATTGATTTGAATCAGGTTTGCTTGAAAACTGGGCCTGTTGACGATCGCTGCAACGCAATTCTCGTATCCAAAGCTTCAAATTGCATCTTTTCATCAGTCATCACAGCAGCAATGGTGGGTACGTTGCTCGTCTATCAACTCACATTGAACGACTCGGAACTAAATGCTGGTTCGCACCAAGAGATATCTCCGCAGGAGCCCATTGGGACACTGAAATAATAACCGCTATAAAGAGCGCTACAGGAATTCTCCTACTGTTGTGCGATAATGCTGACAAAAGTGAACATGTCAGACGCGAAGTCTCCATGGCTGATCGGCACAGGATACCAATATATCCCGTAAAGCTCGACAATACTCGTGCAGAACGCCTTTCGTACTTCCTTGAGACAATTCAGTGGATCCAGTGGGGTCAGGACTTGGAAGAATTTGCAATCGCCATTTCAAACTTGGCTGCAAAGGCCCCACCACCAAAACCAAGTCGAGGTTCGCTTTCCACGCGCAAGCGTCGAACAAAGCCGCCGAAAATTGTTTGCGCAGGACAGGCAACTTTGGACTTCATCAACTTCGTTCCGGAGTATCCTCGTGAGAACTCAGAGAATAGAGTTCTGCATAGTGTTGAAACTATTGGGGGACCGGTAGGGCGAGGAGCAATTGCTGCTTCCCGTTTAGGAGCAGACGTTCATCTTCTCGCGACAGTTGGAACTGGCGTCTACGCAAACGCGCTACAAGACCTTTTCAAGTTGGAAGATATCCATACGAATTGGTTCGTTGATCCTGAGGTCAAATCGCAAAGGTCGGCAATTATTGTTTCAGGTGAGCAAGGACACAGAACAGTGTTCTGGACACCTCAACCTAGGGCAGACCAGGAAATGCTGAAGGGTGTCCCAAAGGCTTTTCAGAGCGCCGATTGCGCGTTCATTGATTGTACGGATGAGGCTCTAGCTTTTACAGTTGCGGAATTTTGTAATGAAAGAGACATACCTATTGTGCTCGACACTGGCTCTTACAAGCCTTGGTGCGAGCCGTTGCTGCCGTTGTGCGACTTCGTCATTTCCCCTGAAAAATTCTTCAGAGTGCGTTCGCCAGACGCCAGCTCTTTGAGCAAGGGAATCCGAGCGCTCTCCGAACAAATTGATGTATCATTAGTCTGCGCAACATTGGGCGAACGAGGAGGGCGATATAAGCTTCAAAACTCAGATACCATTCATAAATACGACGCGTTCTCAGTCGATCCCGTGGACACGTGTGGCGCTGGGGACACGTTCCATGGTGCCTTCGCATTCGCGGTGGGTTCTGGTTTGTCAGCAGCAGATGGTCTTGATTTATCCGCTTGGGCCGCAGCAAAGAAATGTGAGAGACACGGCAATGATGGCATCCCGTATCAATTCGAACTTCAAAGAGAACTAGGTGCCAAACTACCATTGTGAGTTCTCAATCTAATTTCTCCCGCTCCACATAAAGCTTCCGCCCCATGGCTTCATATTCCGCGCTTTTCGCCTTCATGCCTTCTTCGGCCTCTTTCGCCTGCTTCTCCAGGTCCGCTTTCTCATTGTCCGTCATGCCCGCTGCATAGTCGCGGACTTCGGCGGTGATCTTCATGGAGCAGAATTTCGGGCCGCACATGGAGCAGAAGTGGGCGACCTTGTGGGCTTCCTTGGGGAGGGTCTGGTCGTGATAGTCGCGGGCGGTTTCGGGGTCGAGGGAGAGGTTGAACTGATCCTCCCAGCGGAACTCGAACCGGGCGCGTGAAAGCGCATCGTCGCGGACCTGCGCGGCGGGGTGGCCCTTGGCGAGGTCTGCGGCGTGGGCGGCGAGCTTGTAGGTGATGACGCCGACTTTCACGTCATTGCGGTCTGGCAGACCGAGATGCTCTTTCGGGGTGACGTAGCAGAGCATGGCCGTGCCGTACCAGCCAATCATCGCCGCGCCGATACCGCTGGTGATGTGGTCATAGCCGGGCGCGATGTCGGTGGTGAGGGGGCCGAGCGTATAGAAGGGCGCCTCGCCGCATTCGCGCAGCTGCTTGTCCATATTGATCTTAATCTTGTGCATCGGGACGTGGCCCGGCCCCTCGATCATCACCTGGCAGCCCTTGGCATGGGCGATCTTGGTCAGCTCGCCGAGCGTTTCCAGCTCCGCGAACTGGGCCGCGTCATTGGCGTCCGCGATGGAGCCGGGGCGGAGGCCATCTCCAAGGCTGAAGGAGACATCATAGGCGCGCATGATGTCGCAGATGTCTTCGAAATGGGTGTAGAGGAAGCTCTCTGTGTGGTGGGCGAGCATCCATTTCGCCATGATCGAGCCGCCGCGTGAGACGATGCCGGTGACCCGCTTGGCGGTGAGGTGGATATAGGCGAGGCGCACACCGGCATGGATGGTGAAATAGTCGACCCCCTGCTCGGCCTGCTCGATCAGCGTGTCGCGATAAACCTCCCAGGTGAGGTCCTCGGCGACGCCGTTTACCTTTTCCAGCGCCTGATAGATCGGCACGGTGCCGATGGGGACGGGGCTGTTGCGGATGATCCATTCGCGCGTGTTGTGGATGTTGCGGCCGGTCGACAGGTCCATGACATTGTCGGCGCCCCAGCGCGTCGCCCAGACCATCTTGTCGACTTCTTCCTCGACCGATGATGTGACGGCCGAGTTGCCGATATTGGCGTTGATCTTGACCAGGAAATTGCGGCCGATGATCTGCGGCTCAAGCTCGGCATGGTTGATATTGGCCGGGATGATGGCGCGGCCCCTGGCAATCTCGTCACGCACAAACTCTGGCGTGACGAAGGGCGGGATCTCGGCGCCGAAGCTCTCGCCTTGCTCTGTTTGTGCGGCAGCATTGTCGAGGGCGGTCTGGCGGCCGAGATTCTCGCGCTCGGCGACGTAGATCATCTCTTTGGTAATGATGCCGGCCTTGGCGAATTCATACTGGGTGACGGGTTTGCGATTAGCCTCGACATCGGCAGCGGTGCGGTCCGGATTGGCGGCGGTGGTTCCGGCCGCGTCGAAATCCATAGCCTTGAGCGGGCGGTGTTTGGTCGGGAACTCGCGGGCGAGATGCTTGCCGGAAACGCCGCCATTGTCTTCTGGGCGCACATCGCGGCCTTCATATTCTTCCACGCCCCCCCGCTCCAGCACCCACTCGGTGCGGGGACGGGCAAGGCCCTTCTCGACATCGATGGTGACCGACGGGTCGGAGTATGGCCCCGACGTATCATAGACCGGGACGGGTTCTTCATTGGCGGACGGATGCAGGTCAATCAGGCGGCGCGGCACGCTGAGCGTCGGGTCGGCCTTTGGGTGTGTGTAGACCTTGCGGCTCGCCGGCAGCGGGCCGGTGGTGACTTTGGGGGTCTGGAATTCGGACTGGGGGGTGGGCTTGTTCATGAGAGGGGCTTTCTCTTGCGATAGGTGAGCGCCATGGCGATGCAGTGGCGGAGCGGCTCGAGCGGGAGCGGCGCATCGAGGGACAGACGGATTTCGCGGTTGCCGATGAGGTTGAGGGCGCCGGAATAGTGCTGGCGCCACTCGTCGAGCAGCGTGGTCTGGCAATTGACGAAAAGGCCGATGGCATCCGGGCGCTTGGGCGACCAGGCGAGGCGGATCGTGGTGCCGGCCTTGTTCAGATAGGACGGCTCGCCCCATTTCAGGGTTTCGGTGATTGGGCCGGTTTCGGGAAGGCTTGCGGCGGTCTCATAGACCAGCGTGCGCAGTTTCATGAGCTGATCGCGCGCAGGCTTCGGGTACGCGTCATAGACCGCTTTCACGGCGGCCGGTGGCTTCGCAAGGGTAACGCTGGCGCCCAAATCTCGCTCCGTTCCTACGCCGGTTGGGGAACAGTTCCCGCCGGATCAGGTTCTAAGGGTGCTGGACCTGCATCTGGTCCATCTCAGCGCTAGCAAGACGCGCCCCTCGGATGCGCTGAGCCTAGAG
>NZ_JBARZC010000637.1:0-4067 GCF_049649345.1 Henriciella sp.
GGTCCTTCACGGCCTTGGCCGCGCCGGCATGGTCCATATGGCCGTGGGTGAGCCAGACCGCGACGATCTTCACGCCGAACTGTTCAGCCGCGCCCATCAGCTTGTCGATATCGCCACCCGGATCGACGAACACGCCTTCCTTGCTCTCGATCGACCAGATGAGGCTGGTATTCTGCTGCAGCGGCGTCGTCGGGATGACGCGGATTTCGAGTTTGGGCTGTGTCTGTTGGTCTGTCATGTCTTCTACTTAGTCACTGGTTTCCAGCGTGAAAAGGATAGACGCAGCGTCGCGACATTGTTCAGGATCACGCCGACGGTGAAATAGTAGAGGCCAATGCGCGGGATGAAGCCGACATAGGCCATTGTCTGCGACAGGCCGATCAGCAGCGCGGCGAGGAAAACATCCAGCATCGACCATTTCGCCAGCACGTTCAGCCACCAGGCGAGTTTCGGGCTCGGCGGGGCGCCGCGCCGGAAGATGACGGCGGCAAGCAGCGTCTTGGTCAGCGGAAAGATGCCGGAAAAAACTATGACCACGAGGCCCATGAAGACGAGATCGAACTCGAACAGGGTGCGCACGATCCCCCATAGATTGTACTCGATCTGAATGCCGATCGTGTTCGGTTTCATGATCGAGGGCTGGGAGATGCCCATGATGATGAGTGCGGCCGAGACGTAGAGCAGCCATTCGGAAACAACGTCGATGACCTTGCTCGGCAATTTGTCTCTCGACGCCTCTGTCTCGGCGGTTTCAGCTGATTGGTCGGTGGAGGTGATATCTGTCATGTCGTGCAAACAACGTCAGACGGCGCGATTTGTGTCAACGCTTCCATGCGGCGGAAGATCGGGCTAGCTTTTCGGCGAACGCAATCGGTGCAGGATCAGGAGAGGCTGGATATGGGACGCGGCGCTATTATTCTCATCGCTCTTGTGGGCCTCGCCATCTATTATTTTTCCAATCGCGAAGTGAACCCGTATTCCGGCCGGGCCGAGTTCAACACGATCTCGATCAACCAGGCCTCGAAGCTTGGCGCGCAGTCCTATGCTCAGATCCTGCAGCAGGAACGCGGCAATCTTCTCTGCCCCACCCTGTCGGCGGGCGCCTGCATGGATGACGACCTCGAAGTTGTCGCCACGGTGCGAGAGATTGGCGAGCGCCTGGAAAAGGCGGCGATCGAGCTGGAGCAGGATTATTTGGAAGCCGGCTATGACTTCACGCCCGTCGCGCGCGAGTTCGAGTGGACCTTCAACGTCATCGATTCCGAACAACCGAATGCCTTCTGCCTGCCGGGCGGCTATGTCGCGATCTATACCGGCATCATGGACATTACGGGCAATTATGATGGCGAGGTGACGCTCGCCGATATTGACGATCCCGACAAGCTTGCCGTCGTCATGGGGCATGAGATCGGTCATGCGCTGGCCCATCACGGCGCGAAACGGATGAGCCAGGGCCAGCTCGCCCAGCTTGGCATGGCGGCTGTGGCGGTCGGGGTCGGCGACATGGATGCAGGCCAGCGCCAGATGGTGATGGCGACACTCGGCATGGCCGCGCAGGGCGGTCTGATGGCCTTTTCGCGCGAACACGAAGCCGAAGCCGACAAGATCGGGCTCGAGCTTCTGGTGCGCGCCTGTTACGACCCGCGCGAGGCACCTGAATTGTGGGAGCGCATGGGCAAGGTCGGTGGCCAGCGTCCGCCCGAATGGATGTCGACGCACCCGGCCTCAGACACACGGGCTGAGAATTTCCGCCAATGGATGCCCGAGGCAATGGACCAGTATGAGCAGAATTGCGGGCCGCTTCGCTAGGATATGCACAGGCGAGACGCGAATGGGGCAAACCTGCGAGGGGAAATGCCTTTCGTATGCCGCAATCGCCAGCTTTAGTGCTGAATAGGTGAGCGCGAAGGAGATTCGATCATGATCAGGACGGCCATCATCTCCGTATTTGCCTCCGCACTAATTGGCGTTGCGACCGCTCAAACGAGCGTGGTGAAAACGGTCGAAGGCGATCTGCCGGGCGAGGCGGAATTCAAAGCGCTTTCCGGGCTTGAAGACCTGTCAGACCGCGATGTCGTTCTGCTCGATCTCAACATGTTGCCGCTCGCCTGGCCGGGCGTGCAGCAGGCGGACGGCACGTTTGCGACGCCGCAGACCTGCGAGTTCGGCATGCTGGACGATGTTGAAAGCATTTCCGTGCCGACTGGCTCCAACCACCTTCTGATGACGGTCTGGGTCGGCGACCGTGTGCACCATCCGGCCAATGGCCTGTCGTGCGAGTATAGCCCGATCATGGGCGGCGATGCGCCCCAGGAGTGGGCGCGTATGAGGCTGTCCGGCTGCTATATCGTGCGCGATGTGGCGATCCCGACGGCGCGCCAGCTGGTCCTCAATCCGCTGCCTGCGTCGGCTTGCGGACTTCACGAGTAGGCCAAGCGCCCTATAAGTCTTCTCCAGTGATCACAGATTCCCTGGAGGAAATTCATGACAATCCGGACCATCGCCCTGCGCACGTCTGCCATCGCCGCGCTCGTAATGGGGGCTGCCTGCACGACCGTTCCACCGGAAGGCGCACCGCCCTTCGAGGCCAATACCGCGCCGGGAACCTTCAACACCCCCCGCGAGACGCGGCTTGAGACGCCGTCCGAGCCGGGTGTGGAGCGCATGACCGAGGGCAATCTGGTCATGGAAAATATCCCGGAGATTCCCGAAGACGTGAGCGAGCGGCTACGCCAGTACCAGAATGTGCGCACCCATGGCTTCGCAGACTGGACCGATCGCGGTGTCCTGATCTCGACGCGCTTCGGTGAGGTGAGCCAGATCCACCATGTCGAGTTTCCGCGTGCGGCCCGGCGCCAGATAACCTTCTATGATGAGCCGGTCAGCGGCGCAGACGTCAATCCGGAAGGCGGCAGCTTCCTGTTCTCCAAGGATACAGGCGGCGACGAATTCTATCAGGGCTACCTCTTTGACATGGCAAGCGGCGACGTCACCCAGTTCACCGAGCCCGGCACGCGCAATGGCTCGCTGGTCTGGTCTGATGCGGGCGATACCGCCGTCTGGTACAAGGCGACCGATGGCGATCCGGATTATGACATCATGGTCGGCGATCCGGCCGATCCGTCGTCCATCCGTGTCGCCCATGAGGGCGAGGGTGCTCTCTTCCCGGTCGATTTTTCCGCTGATGGAAACACGGTGGCGATCCAGCAATATGTCTCAATTCAGAAGAGCCGGATCTTCACGCTGGACCTTGAGACAGGCGCGTTTACCGAGATTAATCCCGATGACGATGTCGCCTATAATGGGCTTTATCTTCTCGAGGATGGCTCGATCCTGACAACGACGGACAAGGACTCCGAGTTCAAGAACCTTGTCCGTCTCGACCCGGCAACAGGCGAGATGACGAGCTATACCGACGAGATCAACTGGGATGTCGAAGGCTATGCGCTTTCACCGGATGAAAATCTCGTCGCCTTCTCGATCAATGAGGGCGGTCTCGGCACGATCAAGCTGCTCGATCTGACCACGGGGATGGTGATGGACGGCCCGGACCTGCCTGTCGGGCTGACGGGCGGTCTTGTCTTCGATCCGGCTGGCGAGAATGTCGGCTTCACCTTCACCGGCGCGACCAGCCCGGCGGACGCCTGGTCGTTCGATGTCGATACGCTGGAGCTGACCCGCTGGACGACAGCCGAGGTCGGAGGGCTCGATACGAGCGAATTCGTCGAGCCGACTTTCTTTGACTATCCAAACGCGGACGGGATGGACATTCCGGCCTTCGTCTACAAGCCGGAGGCGCAAGGCCCGCACCCTGTGATCATCTCGATCCATGGCGGTCCGGAAGGTCAGTCGCGGCCGTATTTCGCATCGACTTATCAGTACTGGGTCACTGAGCTGGGCGCGGCGGTCGTCGTGCCGAATGTTCGCGGGTCCGCCGGTTATGGCAAGACCTATGTCAGCCTCGACAATGGCCTCAATCGCAAGAAATCGGTCGAGGATATCGGCGCTCTGCTCGACTGGATCGAGACGCAGCCCGACCTCGATAGCGACCGGGTGCTGGTCTATGG
>NZ_JBARZC010000638.1:0-1916 GCF_049649345.1 Henriciella sp.
GAATTGAGGCGCACGAACCTCGTTCGCACGCCTCAGGCAGCTGGCAACGGGAAGCCGCCGGCCGGTCCGGCCGGCTGACGGGAGCGCGTCGGCGCGATCAGTAGCTGCCGCGCGAGCGCAGGACCGCCATCGGCGTGCGCAGGATGATCATCATGTCGCGCACGAAGCTCCAGCGGCGGACATAGTAGGTGTCGAGTGTCACGCGCCGGGCAAAGTCCACGTCGCTGCGGCCGGAGACCTGCCACAGTCCGGTCAGGCCGGGACGGGTGGCGGTGTAGTACCGGGTGGCGACGCCATAATAGGCGATCTCGGGGCCGGTCACGGGACGCGGACCGACGAGGCTCATGTCGCCGCGCAGGATGTTGAAGAGCTGCGGGAGCTCGTCGAGGCTCGTCTTGCGCAGGAAACGGCCGAGCGCGGTGACGCGCGGGTCGTCACGCAGCTTGCGGGTGGTTTCCCACTCGACCTTCGCGGCAGGGTTCTGTGCGAGGTGCTGTGCGAGGACGACGTCGCCATTCGACACCATCGTGCGCAGCTTGAGGCAGCGGAACGACTGGCGACCGAAACCGAGACGGTTGTGGCCGAAGAACATCGGGCCACCGTCCTGCAGGCGGATCAAAAGACCGAACAAAAGAATGACCGGCGCAGCGACAATGAGCGCAGTGCCGGAAACGGCCACGTCGAGCGCCCGCTTCCAGATGCCGCCCACCGGGCTGGCCTGCGAGGTTTCCACGAACGCAACGTTCGCTTGTCCAATCGTGCGCCGGATTAAAGCCACTGAACTAACCGTCATAATTAAATACGCTCCGAACTTACCGAACTTCGAGCGCCACACGCCCGCCATCTTACCCCGAAAAGCGCAGGTTCAACCGACCCACTACCCTGCTCAAAGAATGTTCATGCCTCATAGCCTTCTCTTCGCGGTGCATCAAACGAAATTTGATTAACCGTTAAGAAAAATTAGCCTCTCAGCAATTACAAATTCAACCAGTAGTTCCAGCGTCTTACCGTTACCCAGATCACACGTAAGCGCCATCGGTCTCGGCGCAAGGCAGCTATGTCGGTTCGCTGCTTCTGCGCCGCAACACGGCGTGTGCTTGTCGTGGACACGTTCAGACAAGAGGGCTATAGACCCCCCCGCCGCCATTGTCGACCCATTTTCGCCTCATTTGAATCGGACTTAAGTCTTAGTTGTGATTGAATTCGGGCCTAGCCTCGATTACGCCCCGGCGCGGGCGGTTCGGCCGGCGCTCGAGCAGTCCGCCTCACTTTTCATGCCGTTTGAAGTCGGTCATCGCTTCGTTCGAGAGCTGCGCGGCGCAGGTTTCGATGCGAACAACGGTGGAACCGTCGGGTTCGTTTAGGAAATTATGCGCTGCGCTTTACGACGGATTATGTCGGCCATCTCGAATCAGGATGAGGCCGCAGCCTGTCCCGGCCGGTGCACGATATGCTCTGCGCGAGCACGCGCCATCATGGATCGGAGTGAAGCGTGAGCATCGATGCTGCACCCAAACGGCCCTGGCGCCTCGACGCCGCGCGGTTGCGCAAACTGAAGACGGCCGGCCTCTCGGTGTTCGCGCGGACGCTGCAGCAGGCAACCACCTTCATCCTCACGATTCTCGCCGCGCGGTTCATCCTGCCGGCCGAGTACGGCATCTACACGCTCTCGGTCGTGTTCATGACGCTCGCCCAGACGCTCACCTATTCGGGCTTCTTCCAGTTCGTCGTGACGCAAAAGGGCGAAGAGAAGCCCTTGCTCGACACGCTGTTCTGGCTGATCGCGGGCCTTTCGACCCTATCGGCCATCGCCATGTGGGTGGGCGCCCCGTTCCTTGCGCGCGCGTTCGATGCGCCCGAGCTGAAAACCGTCCTGCAGCTCTTTGCCTACGTCCAGCCGTTCTCTGCCATCGCGG
>NZ_JBARZC010000639.1:0-2164 GCF_049649345.1 Henriciella sp.
GGTGTCGTCTGCTCTGAAAGCGAGGCTGGTCAGCCGGGGGCCGGTTTCATCGAGAAGCGAGCGCAGGCGGTCTGCGGCGGCGCCCTCACCGTCCGGCGCGACCAGTTCGAGCGCTGTATTCGCCGTCTGGAACAAGGCCATCGCAATCCCGTCGGCGGTGTTCTGCCAGACAGGCCGCGCGCCCAGCAGGCTTGTGTATGCCGCAATGCCGTCCGTGATATCCGGACAGATCAGGACAGCATGGTCGAGGGCGGTCACCGGGCCGGTCAAATCAGAGATTTTCGAACAGCGCCGTGGACAAGTAGCGCTCGGCAAAGCTTGGCAGGATGGCCACCACAGTCTTGCCGGCCATCTCGTCCCGCGCGGCGACCCGCCGGGCCGCAGAGGCGGCTGCGCCGGAAGAAATGCCGCCCGGAATGCCTTCAAGCCGCGCCAGCTCTCGGGCCGTTTCAAAGGACTCCTCATTCGTGACCTTGACCACTTCGTCGATCACCGACGTGTCGGCATTGCCGGGAATGAAGCCTGCGCCGATCCCCTGGATCATGTGCGGCCCTGGTTCGCCGCCAGAGAGGACAGGGCTGCCTTCGGGCTCCACGGCGACCATCTTGAAGCTCGACTTGCGGGCCTTGATGACCCGGCCGATGCCGGTCAGCGTTCCGCCGGTGCCGACGCCCGCGATTACCGCGTCGACGGCGCCCTCTGTGTCGGCCCAGATCTCTTCTGCGGTGGTCTTCTCGTGAATGGCCGGATTGGCCGGATTGTCGAACTGGCTTGGCATCACGGCGTCCGGCAGTGAGGCGAGCAAGTCCTTCGCCTTCGCGATCGCACCGCCCATACCCTTCTCCTTTGGCGTCAGTTCAAGCTCTGCGCCGAGCAGGGCGAGCATCTTGCGCCGCTCGATCGACATGGATTCCGGCATGGTCAGGATGAGGCGGTAACCGCGATTGGCGGCGACAAAGGCAAGGCCGATCCCCGTATTGCCGGACGTCGGCTCGACCAGAACGGATTTACCGGGCGTGATCTCGCCGGCGGCCTCGAGCTCCAGGATCATGTTGAGTCCGATCCGGTCTTTCACGCTCGCCAGCGGATTGAAGAACTCGCATTTGAACAGGAGCCTGGCTTTCGTATCGCCGGCCGCCGCAAATTTCGGGGCCTCGATGAGCGGTGTTGCGCCGATCGTTTCCAGCAGCGAGGCATATGTTCTGCCGCGCGGTCCATCCAGCTCGACGCCGCCTTGCAGTTTGACCGTATCGCTCATGGCTTCCTCCATTTTGGAGGAACTATGTCAGGAAGCATCGATCTGAGCCAGATGGCGGGCGGAAATTATCCGATAACGCCGGTGATCGCAGCTTTTGCAGCAAGTTGCGGGCTCATCAGATGGGTGCGCCCGCCGCGGCCCTGTCGACCCTCGAAATTCCGGTTAGAGGTCGACGCGCACCGCTCGCCGGGTGCTAAAATGTCCGGGTTCATGCCGAGGCACATCGAGCAGCCGGGTTCGCGCCATTCAAAGCCGGCCTGCATGAAAATGATGTCGAGGCCTTCCGCTTCGGCTTGCGCGCGCACAAGACCGGAGCCCGGGACCACCATTGCGCGAACACTGCCGGCGACCTTCGCGCCTTTGGCAATGTCTGCTGCCGCCCGGAGATCCTCGATCCGCGAATTGGTGCAGGATCCAATAAACACACGCTGGACAGGTGTGCCAGCGATAGGCGCCCCGGGTTTAAGGTCCATATATTGGAGGGCCCGTTCAGCGGCGGCCTTCTTGACGGGATCGGAAATATTAGCTGGGTCCGGAATATGACCGGAGAGTGGCATCGCCTGCTCTGGACTTGTGCCCCAGGTCACGGTCGGCTCGACCTCTTCGCCGCGAATTTCGATAATCCTGTCCCATTCGGCGTCAGGGTCTGAATAAAGTGTGCGCCAATAGCGCTCGGCGATTTCCCAGGCCCCGCCCTTGGGTGATGCCGGGCGGCCTTTCATATAGTCAAACGTTGTCTCGTCCGGCGCGATCAGGCCTGCGCGCGCGCCGCCCTCGATCGACAGATTACACAGCGTCATCCGGCCTTCCATGGTGAGCTTTTCGACCGCTTCACCACGGTATTCCATCACATATCCGGTACCGCCAGCCGTTCCGATGACGGAGATCAGATGCAGGGCGAGATCC
>NZ_JBARZC010000640.1:0-1553 GCF_049649345.1 Henriciella sp.
CCGACCCGCGCATCTATGAGAAAGTCGCGCGGATCCCGCCCGGTCAGACGCTGGACCAGAGCGAGGCGTTCCTGCGCGCTGTCATTCAGGGGCGCGACCTCGATACAGATCACGTCTTTGCGATGGAGCTCGCTGGCGCGCTGATTGGCGTCATGGGCGCGCACCGCAAGGGGGCGGGCGAGCCATTCGAGATCGGCTATTGGGTCGCGCCGGACCATTGGGGAAGCGGCCTGGCGACAGAGGCTGCCCGCGCGCTCATTGCCTGGCTCGATGCGCGCGGCGATGGCGGCGAGATCGTTTCCGGCCACTTCGCGGACAATCCCGCCTCAGGCCGCGTGCTGGAAAAGCTCGGCTTCGTCGCCGACCGCGAAGCGCCGGTCTATTGCCTTGGCCGCGATGCCCATATCGACCACATCTTCATGGTCAGGCGGGCCAAGGCGCAGTAAGGACACTCCATGAAATTCCTCGACCAGACAAAGATCTACATCAAGGCCGGCGATGGCGGGCGCGGAAGCTCATCCTTCCGGCGCGAAGCCTATGTCGAGTTCGGCGGCCCCGATGGCGGCGATGGCGGGCGCGGCGGCCATGTCTGGGCCGAAGCGGTCGAGGGGCTGAACACGCTGATCGATTACCGCTACCAGCAGCACCACAAGGCCGAACGCGGCGGGCATGGCATGGGCAAGCAGCGCCATGGCCGGGGCGGGGCCGACAAGGTCATCAAGCTGCCCGTCGGCACGCAGATCTTCGAGGAAGACCGCGAGACGATGATCGCCGACCTCACAGAAGTCGGCCAGCGCGTCATGCTCGCCAAGGGCGGCAATGGCGGCTGGGGCAATCTGCACTTCAAGTCTTCGACCAATCGCGCCCCGCGCCGCGCCAATCCCGGCGAGGAAGGCGAGGAGCGGACGATCTGGCTGCGCCTCAAACTGATCGCCGATGCCGGCCTGCTCGGCCTGCACAATGCCGGCAAGTCGACCTTCATGCGCGCGGCCACCGCGGCCAAGCCAAAGGTCGCGGACTATCCGTTCACGACGCTGCATCCCGGCCTCGGTGTGGTCGATCTTGGCCCCGGCACGCGCTTTGTGCTGGCCGATATTCCAGGCCTGATCGAGGGCGCAGCAGAAGGCGCAGGCCTCGGCCACCGCTTCCTCGGCCATGTCGAGCGCTGCAAGGTGCTCCTGCATCTGGTTGACTGTACGCAGGACAATATCGGCGAGGCCTGGCGCACCATCCGCAAGGAGCTCGAAGACTATGAGATCGAGATGGCGGGCAAGCCGGAAATCGTTGCGCTGACCAAGATTGACGCGCTGACCGAAGAGATGGTCGACGAGCAGGCCGCCGAGCTGAAAGCCGTTTGCGGCCACGAACCGCTGCGCATCTCATCTGTCGCAGGCACGGGCGTGCGCAAGGCGCTCGGTCTGGTCGCCAGGGAACTTGGCCAGCTCGACGATCTTGAAGCCGAAGAGGACGAGGCCGACGAGGAAGGCTGGCAGCCCTGATGGAGCAGGCGCTGGGGGACGCTCGCCGGATTGTCATCAAGACCGGCTCTGCGC
>NZ_JBARZC010000641.1:0-4810 GCF_049649345.1 Henriciella sp.
CGTCACCACGGCCTGCCCGCGATTCCCGAGGTCTATCGCACGCCCGCGCACCTCGCCGATCTTCATCGTCTTGCCGAACAACCCGCGCGCCGCCGTCGCGCCAAGCGCCACGGTCACGTCCGGGTTCAAGAAGCCGCGCTCCAGGTCGAGCCACCAGCGGCAGGCATCGATTTCGCCGGCATTCGGGCGCTGGTGCATGCGCCGCTTGCCGCGCGGGGTGAATTTGAAATGCTTCACGGCATTGGTGACATAGGCGCTCTTCCGGTCGATCCCGGCCTCGCCCAGCACACGGTCCAGCACCTTGCCCGCCGGCCCGACAAAGGGACGCCCGGCGATGTCCTCCTCATCGCCCGGCTGCTCGCCGACAATCATCAGCCGCGCATCGGAAGGCCCTTCGCCAAACACGGCCTGCGAGGCATCCTTGTAGAGCGGGCAGCGCTGGCAGGCAGAGACCGCCTTGCGCGCCTCCTCAAGCGAGGTAATTTCTTCTGGCATGTCCGGCTCTGCTGCCCGCCGCTCGGCGAGGCGGCGCGAGAGAAGCGAGGGCGCACTCACCGCCTCTTCCTGCATCTGGCGCGTGCGGGTCTGCGCGCCCGATATCATCGCCGGGATGAGATCGGCCTCCGGCAAATTCGCCCAGTATTTCTTCGGCATCTCGGACGTCATCGCGCTGACTTTCAAGCGCGCCGGATTGAAGATGGAGCGGAAATAGGTCCGCCACTGATCCTCCACTGCATCGCCGGAGGGCACGTCGGATTTCTGCCCGCCCGGCCCATAGGTGAGCGTGCTGCCATCCCAGATCGCGGTCGCTTCCGGGGTCACGATCACCCAGTCCATATTCGGAAACCGACGCATGAAGAAAGGCGCGCCGAGCCGGGTGATGCGATGGGTTGGCTCGAACCAGGCCGCAAACCGCTCGCGCCCGTCTTCGGCCATGCCCGCTTCGCGGAAGCGCACAAAGGCATGCATCTTGTGCACATCGCGCCGGATCGCTTTTTCGGCGGATTTGAGCCAGCTAACATCCGGATCGGTCAGATCGGACAACAGGCCCGGGCGCTTCTGCACCTTGCAGAGCACCGAATACAGCCGGTCGAAGCGCTCCGGCGCAGTATGGCAGATGACTTTTTCAGCGAGCGAGAGGAAAGCCTTGTTCGCGCGCACGTCCCGCTTTGCCTCAAGGCTCTCGAGCGTCGGCCCTGCCCCCGCCAGAAGAGACCCAGCCCGCCCCGGCGGTTGCCAATCTACCTCGCCCGGCCGGATGCCTGCCGCACACAGCCTTCGTGCCGCCTCGCGCCATGCGGCGAAATCAGTCTCGCTGTCGAGCGCCACCTCGATCATGCAAACAGGCTCAGCTGTTCAGGCGGCGGGGCAAACCGGCTACGCAGGCCTGCCTCATCGGTCAGCCCGCCCGGCGACCAGTCCGCCGCCACGATGAAAGGCAGCGCCGTCTTCACCGAATGCACGATCCGCGACAGCCCGTCGAGCCGCAGCCGCCCATGCCGGCGCGCGGCCATGATCCGCTTGACGCTTTTCGGCCCCAGCCCAGGCACACGCAGCAAGTCCCGGCGGGTCGCCCGGTTCACATCGACCGGAAAATGCCCACGGTTCTGCAGCGCCCAGGCAAGCTTCGGGTCGATATCGAGCGCCAACATCCCGCCTTCGGTCGTGCCGGCCACTTCATCGGCCTCAAACCCGTAGAATCTACACATCCAGTCGGCCTGATAGAGCCTGTGCTCGCGGATCAGCGGCGGCTTCACAGGCGGCAGGTCAGACGAGGCATCCGGCACCGGGCTATAGGCCGAATAATAGACCCGTTTCAGCCCATACCCGGCATAGAGTTTCGAGGCCGTTCCAAGGATCTGCGCATCGTTCGTCCCGTCCGCGCCGACAATCATCTGCGTCGACTGCCCGCCCGGCGCAAAGCGCGGCACACGCGCCTTCCTGATCACCCGGCTTTTGATCGCATCCTTGCGATCATCGATGCCGGATTTCACATCCGCCATCGCCTTGCGGATCGTCTGCCCGGTCTTTTCCGGCGCATAGGATTTGAGGCTCTCCTCGCTCGGCAATTCGATGTTCACAGACAGCCTGTCAGCATGGCGGCCGGCCGCTTTGATCAGCTCCGGGTCGGCTTCGGCGATCGTCTTCAGATGGATATAGCCGCGAAACCCGTGATCCTCGCGCAAGCTGCGCGCAACCTCGACCAGCTGCTCCATCGTATAGTCCGGCGAGCGGATGATGCCGGAGGAGAGGAACAGCCCTTCGATATAGTTGCGCTTGTAGAAATCGAGCGTCAGCGTGACGACTTCGTCCGGGGTGAACCGCGCCCGCTCGACATTCGAAGACGACCGGTTCACGCAATAGCGGCAATCGAAAATACAGAAATTGGTCAGCAGGATCTTCAGCAGCGAAATACATCGCCCGTCCGGCGTATAGGAATGGCAGATGCCCATGCCTTCGGTCGAGCCGAGGCCGGACTTGCCCACCGAACTACGCTTCGATGTGCCGGACGAGGCGCAGGACGCATCATATTTCGCCGCATCCGCTAGGATGGAGAGCTTGTCGATGAGCGATGTCTTCACCATGCGGATCACCTTTGCGAGAACAGAACAAAGATGGAACATTTTTGCGCCGGGATGCAAGGGTGATGTGCAGAGTTATTTGTCGAGGGCCCATCAGCGCCGCGAATAGGCGATCACCTCACGCGCAATTTCCGCCGCTGTACAGCTTATCGTCTCAACCGCTTCATTATCGCCGAACTCCACCGTCAGCGCCGGCGCGCCGAGCTCTGCCAGCCCCCAGGATTTCGATGTCCCGCTGTCGGCCCGGTGCCCCGGTTTCCAGTTGGGGTGGCTACATCCCGGCTGGTCGAGGCGGGCTTTAAGCTGCGGCAGGAAGGCCGCATCGGGCGACGCATTCTCGAAAGGCGGGGTGTAGATCACCGTATTCCAGGTCGAATGGAAATCGAACATGGCGACGGCGCGTTTGCCGTCGGCCCGCGCTTTCAGATGCGCGGTCAACGCAGCGATCTCCGGCTGGGCCTGCGCGTACCAGTCCCGGTTCAAATCCACGCCGCCAATATTCAGCCGCCAATGGCCATTCTCGACACCGTCCGGATTGGCGACGGGCACGGCGACCAGCAAATGCTCGTCCCAGAAACCTTCGGGCGCTTCGGCGAGCAGCGTTTCCAGGAAGACGCGATACCCTGCCGTGCCGGGAAGTTCGGGGGGGTGCTGGCGGGTCAGCGCAATAATGATCTTGTCCGCATCCTCGGCGCCTTTCTCAAACGCGATGAGCGGCCGGCCCTCAGCTGAGCGGCCATAGTCCACCTCTTTCAGCCCGTGCCGGCCGGCAAGCGCGCGCGCCGCCCCGAGGCTTTGCTCGACCGTGAACACAGGATGGGCCGCGACATAGGTCACGCCCGCCGGAAGCTCGAGGGTCACAGTCGCCAGATGCTCGTCGTCGCTGAGGTCAATCCGGCCTTCACCCAGCTTCGTCCATGCTCCGCCATCGCGGCTCATATAGGGCGTGTAGCGATGCTCATAATCGAGGTAATCCAGTGTCAGCGAGACGGACCGCGAGGCAGCCGACTGGATTGCGAAGGCATACCACGGGCTCGGATTGATCGGGCCGGACGTGGAGCGCTCATGCATAACGCTTACTGTCGCTTCATCGGCGCCGTCGACCGTGCACGCATGCTGGCCAGCGCCGGAAAACGCCGCCGAGATAACAAGTCCATTCCCGCTGCAGAGGGCATAGTCCGGCTTACCGCCAGCGGGCGCAGAACTCACGCATGCCGCGGTCCAGAAGGCGGCGAACAGTGTAGCGCCGCGGACCATATTTCGACCGGATATCATCGCGTCCAATGCTCCCTCAAAATTCTACTCACCTGTGCCTAGCGCCCTTTGAAATCAGGCTTGCGCTTGTCCAGGAAAGCACGGTGACCCTCGGCGATATCCTCGCTGTTCGTCGCCGCCATGATGGCCTTGCTGACAGCGTCCATGTCGCGGCTTGCCGGATCGCCTGACGCGGCATCAATCGAGAGCTTGGCCGCGGCCAGCGAGAGCGGCGCATTCGCGGCGATCTGGGCAGCGATTCCGAGCGCGCGCGCCTCTAGCGCGTCATCGGCGACGCACTCATCGATCAGCCCCATGCGGAGTGCATCGCCTGCCCCATAGATCCCGCCTGTGAACATCACATGCTTCGCCCGCGACGGCCCGACGGCGGCAACAAGCCGCTCGATCCCGCCATAGGGATAGCCGACGCCAAGCTTCGCCGCCGGGATGCCGAACCGGGATGTCTCGGACGCGATGCGGATATCGCAATTGAGCGCCGTCGCCATGCCGCCGCCAATACAGGCGCCGCGGATCATGGCGAGGGTCGGCAGGCGCGTGGCCGCGAGTGCTTCATAGGCCGCATCCGTCTCGCGCCGGAACCCGCCATCCTCGGCGGCTGATTTGATCCGCTTCTCGAATTCGGAAATATCCGCGCCCGAGACAAAGGCTTTCCGCCCTGCCCCTGTGACGATGATGAGTTTGACCTCAGCGTCCGCCTCAAAGGCGGAAATCACCTGCGGGATCGCTTCCCACATCTCTGTGGTGACGGCGTTGCGCCGCGCCGGATTGTTGAAGACGATCCAGCCAACGCCGCCATTCGACAGGCCGGCAAGCTGGTCTATCGAGCCATCGACGCGCCGCCCGCCTGGCATGGTCCAGTCTTCGCTCACAGCCTGTCTCCCAAATCCGCCACTCGCTTCTCCTAAACGCGCAGCGCGGAAATACAACGCGGCAAGCGTCCACAGACTTTCGGC
>NZ_JBARZC010000642.1:0-2559 GCF_049649345.1 Henriciella sp.
AATCAGAAACCGACGCTTCGGTTGTGATAGACGCAGCCAACGCCATTGCCCGCGAATTCAACGATCTCTCCAGCTATATCGAGAGCCAGCGCTCCGAAGCCGACCGAGAAATCGCTAACGCCGTAGACACCGTTAACGCGGCGCTTCAACGCGTTCAGCAGCTTAACACCAAGCTCAACTCGGTCGACCGCACGTCAAGTCAGGCCGCCGCCCTCATGGATGAGCGCCAGACTGTCGTGGATACGATTGCTGAATTCATGCCCATCGAGGCCGTCGATCGGGCCGCCGGCAAGATCGACATTGTGACCAAGGAAGGGGTTTACCTGCTTGCAGGCACAGCCCGCACGATCGAGTTTACCCCATCGAACATGTTCGGAGCCAGTCAGACGCTCGCCAATGGGGACCTGTCTGGCCTGACCGTCGATGGGCTTGACCTGACTCCCGGCGCAACGACCTATTCGGCCGTCTCCAGCGGCCTGTTCAGCGCGCTCTTCACCCTGCGCGATACAGATCTTCCCCAGTTCAGCGATCAGCTCGATACCGTCGCCAATGATCTGATTACTCGGCTTTCAGACGACGCGATCGACCCGACCAAGACCCCTGGAGACTATGGTCTCTTCGTTGACGGAAACCCAGGCGGTGGAGCAGGGCTCGCGGGCCGGATTAGCGTCAATCCGCTAATCGATCCAGACCAGGGCGGCGAGCTATACCGACTACGCGATGGACTTGGCGCAACAGCTGCCGGTCCATCGGGTGACAACACGATCCTGTCGGCCCTCTTCGGCGCCCTCACGGAGACAAGCGCGATCAGTTCCAACGGTTTGCAGGGTGTCTTCACCGCCGCAGAACTGGCCGCAAACTTTGCGTCCAAAACCGGTCAGACGCGGATCAGCAAAGAGACCATCCTGTCGTCAACATCGACCCAGCATTCGATCGTTTCTGAAGCCGAGCTGTCCAAGACGGGTGTCGATATCGACACGCAGATGCAGGAACTCCTCGCGATCGAACAGGCCTATGCGGCCAATGCGCGGGTAATGGAAATCGCCAACCAGATGATTCAGCGGTTGATGGAGCTTTGATATGATCCGTAACGCCCTCCCGATGAGCGTCCTGACCTCCAAGATCAGCCAGAGCACCGCCAAGCTGCGCGAGCAGATCAAGGATACCGGGAGTGAAGCCGTCACCGGCCGTGTCAGCGACATCACCAAGCATCTTTCCGGGCGCGTCGGCCAGGCCATGCTTGGCAAGAAGGCGATTGACGACCTCAGCAATGAAATGAGCCTGTTGCAGCTTCGCAAAAGCCGGCTGGATATCAGCCAGCAAAGCCTGAGCCATATTCAGACGAGCATTTCGGGGCTGACTGTTCGCGCCTTTGATGCGGTCAACTTCTCAAATGACAGTGAAATCGCGACAACAGCGCGCGATGCCGGGCTCGCCCTTGAGGGAATGCTGTCCACGCTCAATGCGCGCCATGGTGAACGTTTTCTGTTTGCTGGCGATGCAACCTCGACCGCGCCCTTTGAAGGGGCAGATCAACTGCTTGCCGATGTTGAGGCAATCGCGGCGGCGGCAACCGACGCAGCAGATCTCGAAGCGTCTCTCGACACTTACTTCAACGATCCGGCGGGCGACTGGCAGCAGAACATCTACAAAGGGGCGCAGACGGCATCCGACAGCGAGGCGACTCTCGCCATTGATCCAGCGCTGACGCAGATCGTCCGCGGCCTCTCAGTGCTCGCAATATCGCAGCCTGGCGGATCGGTGGACGCCCTCGGTGACAGCGATACAGTCCGGCTGTCGGCGGCAAACCGCCTCTCGGCCGGGGAGACCGCGCTGACAGATCTTCGCGCGACCATCGGGATCGACCAGAAGCGGATCGCGGATCGCACGCTCGATCTCGAAAAAGAAGAAATCACACTGGTCGAAGCCTATGCACTGATGACCGGGCGAGACCAGTACGAGGCGGCGTCCGCCCTCAAAGTGCTCGAAGCAAATCTCGAAGCCTCATACCTTCTCACCGCGCGGCTTTCCAATCTCTCGCTCCTGAATTTCCTGAGGTAGACCGATGAAGCATTTCGTATGGCTCCTGGCCCTTGCAGGTCTCACCCTCTCGGCCCTTCCCGCGCCGCCTGCCGACGCGCAGGCGCGGATCCGCGACATTGTAGATGTCGAAGGCGTGCGCCAGAACGATCTCATCGGCTATGGCATCGTGGTCGGCCTCAATGGCACGGGCGACACGGTACGCAACTCGCCCTTCACCGAGGATTCGCTGACCTACATGCTCGAACGCCTCGGCGTGAACGTTCAAGGCGAGGATATCAAACCGGACAATGTCGCCGCCGTTCTGGTGACGGCCACCCTGCCCTCCTTTGCCCGGAACGGCTCATCCGTCGACGTTTCTGTTTCCTCGATCGGCGACGCAGAAAGCCTTGAAGGCGGCACGCTCATTCTGACGCCGCTCAAGGGCGCCGACAATGAGGTCTATGCCGTCGCCCAGGGCAGTATCGTCGTCTCCGGCCTTGATGTGCAGGCGCAAGGCGCGAGCGTGCGCCGCGGTAT
>NZ_JBARZC010000643.1:0-5675 GCF_049649345.1 Henriciella sp.
GAGATGTAATGATTGTACGCCAGACTCCCACATTCATCGTCGCTCAGCGGCCGGTCCTCGTCACCAAATATGAGAAGGGCTGCGCTCTTCATGTATAGGAAACGATCGGCGCGCGGATCCACAATCCCTGCCCGCGTGTCCAGCAGGTCGACAACTTCGCCGTGAAGCCGGGTCAGGTAGGCAACTTCCTCCGCGCGCCGTTCATGCTCAACGTTCCAGTTGCCGAGCTGAATACCGAGAAAAACACCGAGCACCACGATCAGCGTCTCGATCAGGACGGTGAACCAGTCCTGCTTGCGGATGGACGTGGCGAGACGCTGGAGGATCATGGGGCCGCCTCCGGTGTCACGGGCGAACCAAGTCGCGCGAGGGCATCCTCCAGCGATGTTGCAACACCGCCGAGGTTGAGTTTCGCCGATACAACCATGGAGTAATGATAAGTCAGTGTGGCAGCGACGGCTGGGTCGCTGCGAAGGGCGAGTGCGACGGCCTCTATCTCAGCAGGATCAGCGTCGAAATCGCAGCTATCCATGAAGCCGAGGATATTCCCCTCATCGTCTCGAAGATCGCTGCACGTCTCCCGCATCGCGATTTGCATATGCATGGGAATGATCTGCCGCGCGGTGACGCGGTAAGTGGAATCGAGACCGAGCTGATACATATCCTGCGCAGTATCGAAGGCGTAGAATTGTGAAAGGCCGGACTCAACCGCGTCTTTTGGCAACAGGCTGAGATGGCCGGAGGAGACACTCTGGTCCCAGGTGGCCCGTTCCGGGGTGATGTAGGAAACCTCGGTCCCCCGGTAGGCATTGACGATGAGATCACGCGGGTCCGGGTCTGTCTGGCGCAGCAACTCGTCTGTGCGAATGACGCTGTCGAGGACAGCATCGTAATAGGCGGCCTGCGACTTTGTCCCTGCAAGGTTCACCTGTGTTTCGCGGGCGAGCAGGCTGACATACTCTTCGCCAAGCTTGGCATTGGCTCCCTCCGAATTCCAGTTGCCAAGCTGAATACCGATAAACACACCGAACACCACGATCATCGTCTCAATGAGCACGGTGAACCAGTCCTGCTTGCGGATGGATGTGGCAAGGCGCTGGAGGATCATTGGGTGGTCTCCAGATAGGTCTCGAGCTGCGCCTGAAGCAGCGCAGCCTGCCGGTCTGCGCTTTCGTTCTCGCCGTAATGGAAAATGGTGAAAGTGGCGAGGATGCGCGTGATTGCGGCGAGGTCCGGCTCATCGGCGAGCAGGCGGTAATACGCATCCGGGTCGACCGGCAGGTAGGGCGCAAGGCCGTATTGCGCACCGATATTCATCGTGTCCGAACGGATCGAAATCAGTTTGTCGTTTTGAGTGGCCACGCTTTCCGTCAGATTGCGGTAAAGCTGGATCGACCGGACAAGCTCGCGATTGCGCATGACCCGGATTTCGCCGGAGCCAACCATGGCATCATAGGTCGATGTGCTCGGCGTGGGGAAATAGCCGACCACTACATTTGTCCAGAGATGCTGCGGATCGAGTATTTCGGTGCTGGCACGGTCAAGAATATCGAAATTGTAGCTGACGGCATCGGCATTCGGCAGGTCGTACTCGAAGCTGAGCGCAGGCAGGCCAGCGCCTTCGAGCGAGGCGGTCACAGCAGCGATCCGGCGCGTAGAGAGTGCCATGGCGTTGGCGTACTGTTTTCGGTCGATCTCGATGTCCGCGAGCATGTCAGAGACGATCTGCATCTCCCTGTTACGGTCGGCGTGCGCCGCATTCCAGTTGCCGAGCTGGAGACCGAGGAAGACACCGAGCACCACGATCAGCGTCTCGATCAGGACGGTGAACCAGTCCTGCTTGCGCAAGGCATTTGTCAGTCGACGCAGAATCATCGCGGTTGCTCGTTTCGGGAGAGCGAGGGCCATCTGCCGTTTGAGTAGTCCGCCAGCTCCGACTGATAGACTTCAAGCGCCTCGCTCAGCTGATCAAGATACGCGACGTAGAAGGCCTGAGTTTGCGCCGCGTTCGACGCGAGGGCGATCAAATCAGCGTTCTGACAAAGGTTCTCAGGCGTCGTGAATTCGTATGCGTCAATGATTTTGGCGTAGGGTTGCCCTCTTTCAATATCATCAACTATTGATCGATTAATGACGAAGCCTGCAGCGAGATAGACCTGTTCGGCGTCTTGCTTGATGCGAAGGTAGCGGCGCCAGTGTTCGTCGATGAAATCCAGTTCGGTTATGATCTGGCGCACATCATTCTGTATATTCTTAGACTTCAAAAGCGCGACCCGGCCGGTCGCAGAGAGTTCACGCGCGGTCAGCAAATCGAACCGTGGGCCCGGGAAATCACCAACGCCGAGCAACCAAGCCGCTGCTTTGGGATCGTCGTAGTCCGAACACGCTGTTTCGTCCCTCATCCGCGCCACCAAAGAAGTGATGTCCGCCGCGTTGCTGGCGTGAACCGCACGATGGTCAACCAGCGCGATGGCGGCCTGGTCCGCCTCAAGGCGCAAGCGCTCGAAGACTTGGCGCTCGGAGACCGCGTCCTGCCGCGCCTCATTCCAGTTGTTCACCTGCAGACCGATGAAGACACCAAACACCACGATCAGCGTCTCCACGAAAACCGTGAACCAGTCCTGCTTGCGGAACGCGGTGGAGAGACGGCGGAGGATCATGGGGCAGTCTCCAGTAAATCCGCCTCAATTTTCTCCAGCGCTGAAAGCTCGATGATGACGCGCTGCAAAACGCCATCCGTGCGTGCGAGATTACTCAGCAGCTTGTTCTGGATCGTCTGATCGGCACGTATCACGTCAAGCACGCACGTCGTCTGAAACGTCGCATCGGTAATCCGTGAGGCCTGCTTTTCGGCTGGATCAAACACAGCCGTCTCACGAATGGCTGGCGAAATCACGCGGCGCGGAAAGGCCTCGCTATAGGTATCGCCCAGATTGGCAAGGCCGGTCAGGGACGTGTTGAGCTGCTGGATGACCTCACGATGATCGCGATAGGTCAGCAAAGCTGGCCGCAAGGCTCTGGCCCTGGCCGTGTGAAGACCGCCCCGGGCCAGAAGCTCATCCAGAGAGCCAAGTGGCGCGACCGGATAGAACAGAAGGTGAGACGACCACATCGCGCGACACGCCTCATCGGCCAACATGTCTGTTTCAGGCTCGTTCTGAACAATGTCGATCGCTTCAATCAGTTTTTGACGATGTGCCGTGATTGAGGCCAGCCATTCAGTCTTCAATTCAACCGCCGCTTCGACATCGGCCTGCACCTGCGACAGGATCTGGCGCTCGGTTGCCTTGTCCGTGTTGGCCTTGTTCCAGTTACCCAGCTGAATACCCAGATAAACACCAAACACGACAATCACCGTCTCGATCACGACGGTGAACCAGTCCTGCTTGCGGATGGAGGTGGCGAGGCGCTGGAGGATCATGGCGTTTCCCCTGAGGCTCCGATAGCCTCAAGCACTTCGTCAATCGACGCGATCTGGCCGGCGGTTAGCGTCTGCATGTTTGCGTGGCTCACATAAAGCTGGGTGATGAGCGCACGGCCCTTCGGGGCCTCGCGCAGCTCTGCCACGTTCAGACTGTCAATGTCGGAAACGAGTTGTAAGCTGATTTCATCAGGTGCCCGAACGATGGTGAAGTACGGCGTAAGCTCGCGAACGATAACCACGTAGTCCGCTGCAATAAGATTTGAGCCACCCTCAATCGTCCTGGCCGTCTCAGCATATTCGCGCAGCTCCACGCTGAGGTCCGTATCGCCCAAAAGTGCCAATCGTCCAGCCGAGAGCATCTCCTGAAAGCTGATCGGCGTCGTCTGGGGAAGGGCGAAGAACATTGCGTCATTCAATAACTGGCCCGCCTCTGCATCAGAGACCGGGTCCTGCTCGTCTTCAATCCGGGTCAGCAATTCATCAAGTTTGACAGTATTCTCGTAAAATCTGCGGTTCTGTCCGGCCGCGAGTGCACGCATCTCCTGAAAATCCCTTTCAAGACGTTCCAGCAAGGCCGTTGCCTGATCGCGATCCCGGCGCGCCTCGTTCCAGTTATTGACCTGAAGACCGATGAAGACGCCGAGCACGACGATCAGCGTCTCGATCACCACGGTGAACCAGTCCTGCTTGCGGATGGAGGTGGCGAGGCGCTGGAGGATCATGGCTGCGCCCCTTCTTCGTTCGCATGGTCTATGCTCAGCGTCTCGTCGAGGACGTCATGCAATTCCTTTACACGTTGGCTAACTGGCAGGACTCCTCGCCCGGTATAGACATTGTACATGTAAGTGTTGTCGATCAGCGCGTTCAGAAAAGCCGGGTCTTCCCGCATGCCGTCAGTGTCGCAATCGGGACTGAGCCAGTAATCGTCTTGCTCGAAGGTTGGAGCGCCGAGTTTGTAGCGCATGAGGGCCGGAAAGGCGCGGCCCAGGTTCTGGTTTTCCTCGCTGATGAGCTGAATGAGATCGCGGGCACTGGCCGCATCCTGCGTGAGGTTCAGAATGCTGGTACGCATCGCCTGAGAGCTGATCTGACCGAGCCGGCCCGTCGAGAGCAATTCGGTGATGGTTGGAAGGTCGACCGGGGGAACGGTGGTGTGAGATGAGCCGGCAATGGCGTCGCACTGGGCCTTGGACAGGGCGGGATTGGCAGAAGTGTCCTGCAAGATCCTGACCGCGGCGACGAGGTCGGCGGAAAAAGTCGTGCGGCTCTGGTCATAGGTCGCGCGCCGATGGAGCAGCTGAACCGTCTCTTCATGAAGACGAACGAGATAGGCGCTTTCGCTGTCCCGGCGGTCCCGATCGAGCGCCCATTGCTGGACCTGCAAACCGAGAAAGACGCCAAACACGACGATCAGCGTTTCCACTGCGACGATGAACCAGTCCTGCTTGCGGATGGAGGTGGCGAGGCGCTGGAGGATCATTGCAATCCGTCCTCGTCTGCCAGTGCCTCAAGCGCACCATCAATATAATCGACCGTCGCCGTGAGATTATTCAACGCGGTGCTCAGCTCGGAATACTGGTAGCCAAGCGTTTCGCGAATCCGGATGTCTGATTTCAGAAGCTGGGCAGCAGAAGCAAAGGCTTCCGGTGGCACATTCACCACGCATGGATCGGCAAAGCCAGTGGGTGTGCCGACTTCATCGAGGACGTCGCTGCAGCCCGCCCTGATTTCCTCTTGAATTTGAATCGGAATGACCGACCGCGCGGTCTTCCGGTATTCGGAGTTCTCCATGACAAGGTAGGAGGCCTGCGACTGGTTATATCCGAAATACAGGTTGAGCGCGTCCATGGTGGATCCCTGCGGCAACAGACCAAGATGACCAGAGGATACGATCTGCTCCCAGGTTGACCTGCTCTGAGGCCATTGGGCGATCTCGGTTGCCCGGTAGGCGTTGATCACCAATTCCCTGGGGTCGGGATTTTCCGTTGAAAGCAGCCGGTCCGTTTCGATGACGGCGACCATGACTTCGCGATAATAATCGGCGATATGACGGGCACCATACCGGTCTCTTCGAAGATCTTCGGTCAGACGCTCAACATAGTCCTCACCGAGTTGATGGCTCGCCCGTGCCGCGTTCCAGTTGCCGAGCTGGATACCGAGGAAGACCCCGAGCACCACAATCAGCGTCTCGATGGCGACGGTGACCCAATCCTGCTTGCGGATGGAGGTGGCGAGGCGCTGAAGGATCATG
>NZ_JBARZC010000644.1:0-1722 GCF_049649345.1 Henriciella sp.
TTCACCTGACCCGCTGCCCGAGGTCATCCAGGCTGGCGCTCGCGAGTTGCTGCGGACCGCCGTTCAGGCCGAAGTGGCTGCGTTCATTGCGGAACATGCAACGCTTCTGGACGATGCGGGGCGCCAGCGGTTGGTGCGCCATGGCTTCTTGCCGGAGCGGGAGATCATGACTGGGATCGGGGCGGTTCCTGTGCAAGTGCCGCGCGTGCGAGATCGCAGTTCCAATAAGGATGGCAGCAAGATCAAGTTCCGGTCGGCGCTGGTGCCGGCGTATCTGCGCAAGGCGAAATCGGTCGAGGAACTGCTGCCTTGGCTTTACCTGAAGGTCATCTCGACAGGGGACTTCAGCGAGGCGCTGGCCGCCCTTCTGGGGCCGGATGCCGAGGGTCTGTCGGCCTCGACGATCACGCGGTTGAAGGCGGCTTGGTGGAACGAATACGAGGCTTGGCGCAAACGCGATTTCAAGGGCAAGCGCTACGTATACATCTGGGCCGACGGGGTCTACTTCACGCCGCGCCTGGACGGCGATCGCCAATGTATGCTGGTGATCATCGGGGCTGACGAGTACGGCGAGAAGGACGTGCTGGCGATCATGGACGGGTTCCGGGAGAACGCGGACAGTTGGCGTGACCTTCTGAAAGGGCTCAAGAAACGCGACCTCACGGTGCCGCCCGAACTGGCCATCGGCGACGGTGCGCTCGGGTTCTGGACCGCCCTGCGGGATGTCTTCCCCACCACGCGCGAGCAGCGCTGTTGGGTCCACAAGACCGCCAACGTCACCGGCGCGATGCCCAAGTCCCTGCGCGAAAAGGCCAAGGCCAATCTGCAGGACATCTGCCCTCTCATGCATGCAAACATGCACTGCCGGGTAATAGATGGCCGAGACGAAGAAGGAAGCCAACGCGGCCTTCGATCTCTTCGTGGAAACCTACGGCGTGAAATACGAACGCGCGGTCGCCAAGCTGGTCAAGGACCGCGAAGAGTTGCTGGCCTTCTACGACTTCCCGGCCGAGCATTGGAAGCACATCAGGACCACGAACCCGATCGAGAGTGTCTTCGCCACGGTCCGAAACCGGACCCGGAAAACCAAGGGCTGCCTCAACCGCAAAACCGCGCTCGCCATGGTCTTCAGGCTGATGATGTCTGCCAAGAAAAAGTGGCGGAAGATCTCCGGGCCAAACCGTCTGCCCGAGGTCATTCAGGGGATTGAGTTCAAAGACGGGATCAAGCAACTTCAAACCGCCGCCTGATCACGCCGTCACCAACTTTTGGGCATAACTCGGTGCCGTCGCCGCCCAAACCCTGGAGCGGGAAGGGACGGCCTCCTTCGGTTCTGCGCCGCACCGCCGATCACAAGCCTGTTTCCGTGAGAGACCTCGCGAAGGAGTCGCCGCCTGAAAGCTGGCGGACGGTCCGCTGGCGCGAGGGAACCAACACCGATTTCACCTCGCGCTTCGCCGCGCTGCGGGTGCGTCCGGCGCATCGCGACACCGCGCGCAAGACGCCCCGCCCGATGGAATGGCTGCTGATCGAGTGGCCCGAGGACGATAAAGAGCCATTGAAATACTGGCTCTCCACCCTGCCCGAAGACACCCCGCTCGCCGAGCTGGTCGATACCGCGAAACTGCGCTGGCGCATCGAGCGCGACTATCTCGACCTCAAGCAGGAATTCGGCCTCGGCCATTACGAGGGGCGTGGCTGGCGAGGCTTCCACCATCACGC
>NZ_JBARZC010000645.1:0-2472 GCF_049649345.1 Henriciella sp.
GGTTGCCCCAGCGCCTGGAAACCGCTTTCAAGCGAGTAAACAAATTACACAGAAGCTCAAGAGGAAGCCCAGAACATGCTTGATCCGGTCGCCATGCCCCATCTCGCCGACATCACCCGAGTGCAGGGTGAGCGGATTCCGGACAAGACGGCCCTGTGGTTTGAAGGTGAAGCCACGAGCTTCAAGGCGCTTGAGACCCGCGCCAACCAGGTCGCCAATGGCTTGGTCGCCCTCGGCATCGAACCGGGAGACCGCGTCGCCTATCTCGGCAAGAATATGGGCGTCTATTACGAGATGCTGTTCGGCTGCGCCAAGGCGCGCGCTGCAATGACGGGCATCAACAATCGCCTCGCAGCGCCGGAAATGCAGTTCATCCTGTCGGACAGCGATGCGAAAGTCCTGTTCGTGGCGAGGGAATTCTATGAGATCGCCGCGCATATCGTCCCGGAATGCCCATCGCTTAAACAGGTGATCGCCATCGATGGCGGCGTCGACAATCGCCCGGCCTATGCGAGCTGGCGCGACGAACAGTCTCCGGATGCGCCCGGCATCAAGACCGAAGACGATGATGACGTCATCCAGCTCTACACCTCCGGCACGACCGGCCTGCCCAAAGGCGTGATGCTGACCAATGCAAACTATCGCTGCGTGTTCGACCTCGCCGCCAAGCTGGACTGGGCCAATTATGATGATGGCGATGCGGTGATGAACGCGATGCCGCTCTTCCATGTGGCCGGTTGCAATATCGGCGTACTGGCCGCTGCGCAGGGGGCAAAGACGGTTGTGCTCCGCGAGATCGACCCGATGGCGATCCTGGACCTTGTCGAGGAGCACAAGATCAATCATGCCTTCTGGGTCCCGGCGGTGATCCTCATCCTGACGCAGGTCCCCGGTGTCGACGAGCGCGATTTCTCATCGCTCAAGACGATTTCCTATGGCGCCTCGCCGATCGCAGAAGACCTGCTGAAGCGCGCCATCGACCTGTTCGGCGCGCGGTTTACCCAGCTTTACGGGCTCACCGAAACCGTCGGTCTCGGCACCTTCCTGCCCCATGAGGCGCACGATCCGGCCTGGGGGAAGCTGCGCTCCTGCGGCGTGCCATATCCGGGCTCCATTGTCCGCGTTGTCGATCCTGACGACAACCCGGTTCCCCAAGGCGACGTCGGCGAGATTGTGATCCGGGCAGACTTTGTCATGAAGGGTTACTGGAACCGCAAAGAGGCAACTGAAGACGCCCTGAAGGGCGGCTTCTTCCACACCGGCGATGCCGGCTATTTCGACGAAGACGGTTTCCTGTTCATCCATGACCGGATCAAGGACATGATCGTGTCGGGCGGCGAGAACATCTATCCGGCCGAAGTCGAGAATGCGATTTTCGGCCATCCCGATGTGGCCGACGTTGCCGTGATCGGTGTCCCCAGCGAGAAATGGGGCGAGGAAGTAAAAGCCATCATCGTCCTGAAGGACGGCGGGACGCCCGATCCTGACAGCATCATCGCGTGGGCCCGGGAAAGGATCGCTGGCTACAAATGCCCCAAATCCGTCGATTTTGTTCCTGCCCTCCCGCGAAACCCGTCCGGCAAGATCCTGAGAAAGGACCTTCGAGAGCCGCATTGGGAAGGCGTGGAAAGGCGTGTCGGTTAGTACCCCCGCCCGCGCTCGTCCTTCGACTTCGCTCAGGATGAGCGCTAGGGGTCCGCATGAAGTTCTTTGTCTATATTCTGAGATGTTCGAACGGCTCCTATTATGTGGGATCTTATCGCGGCCAGGATGTCGACACTCGAGTGTATCAGCACAATCATGGAACCGATCCGAAAGCTTACACCTATCGCTACCGGCCCGTTGAATTGTTGTGGAGCTGTCAGTTCGACGATCCATCCGATATGGTCGCGTTTGAAATGCAGCTGAAAGGCTGGTCGCGGGCAAAGAAGGAAGCTTTTATGCGCAGCGACTGGACAGAATTGAAATCCTTGTCGAAGTCGCGGACAGCGCCTGCCATACACGAAAAGGGCCGTTTCTATTTGCTATCCGGACCGGCCCGACATACGCGCTCATCCTGAGCGAAGTCGAAGGGCGAGCGCGGGGAAGTCAGGACGAGGAGACACATGGAAGACGAACCCCACGGCGTTCACGATTTTGTCTACGATCCGCGCAATGCGGACGTTCTGATCTCGGTCAATGGCGAGCTGAAGCGGCGTGAAGAGGCGACTGTTTCCGTCTTTGACAGCGGCTATCTGCTTGGTGATGGCGTGTGGGAGGGGCTGCGCGTCAAGGATGGCGGGATCGCCTTTCTCGATGAGCATCTCAAACGCCTCTATGCAGGCGCCAAGACCATCGACATGGATATCGGGCTTACGAAGGCAGAGCTGACGCAGCGCCTGTTCGACTGCCTGAAAGCACAGGATATGAGCGACGGCGTTCACATCCGTCTGATGGTCACGCGCGGGATCAAGAAGACGCCCTATCAAGGCC
>NZ_JBARZC010000646.1:0-5307 GCF_049649345.1 Henriciella sp.
CCTGCACCATCGCAAGACTAGAGCGCCAGAGGGCATTCGCTTCTACGCAAACGCGACAAACGCCGCCTATATCCCCGATGCCGAGACCGTCGCAGACATGCTAACACGGCAGGCCGCCAGTGAAGTGAACTTCCCGAAGACCCTCCAGCAGGCGTTCAGCGACGGCGTCAGGACGTTCATCGAGATCGGGCCTCGAGACACCCTCACCCACGCCATCCGGGAAACGCTGGGCAGTGGGGTTCAGGCCGCCGCAATGGACCGTTTTGGCCAGCCCGACCTGTCAGATATCGCCCATGCCTGCGCGGCAGTTTTCGCCGCGGGGCACGATGTGGATATGGCGAGGCTGCAGGCGGGCCTTGACGCCGCCCGCGCCAATGCCATCAGTCTGCGACCATCGAAACCCGGCGAAATCGCTTTTCCAGCGCACGCAGCGCCGCCGCGCCTGATGCAGCGTCCACCCGATACCCGGCGGCGTATTGAACCGCCAGCCGGGAGGACGAACGGTCCGTTCACGCCCGTGGCAGCCCGCCCGTCGACAGGTCGAACGCTTCCCTTGGCGCCCGGATCATCCTGGCGCGATCCGGCAGGTCAGGATGTCCAGCTCCTGGACCGCCCTGAACCGCGTGAACGAGACAAGCCGGCGATCACCTCCGCGCCCCAACGAATTCCCAAATCCAGTCCGGGTCTGAAACCGTCTATCCGACCCCTGGAGCGGCGCAATCCTGTCGGGTCGAGCTTCAGCCGGGCGCAGCTCGAACACGCCGCGGCTGGCAATATTTCTGACGTTTTCGGCGAGGTGTTTACCGGTCAGGATGGCTTCCGCCGGCAGGTCCGCATGCCGAGACCGCCAATGCTGCTGTGTGATCGGATCACAGGCATAGACGCCGAAGCGCTTGTTCAGGGCAAGGGGACGATCTGGACGGAGACGGATGTTGTCGACGGCCATTGGGCGGTATCGGACGGTGTGCAGCGGCCAGGGCCTCTGATCGAAGCTGGCCAGGCTGATCTTGCACTCATCTCCTGGATGGGCGCAGACCTGCTCAATTGTTCGGACCGCGTCTACCGGCTCCTCGGTTGCGAGCTTACCTTCCATGAGGGCGGCCTGCCGCGCATTGGCGAAACACTGCGCTTCCAGATCTCGATCAAGGGGCATGCGAAGCTTTCCGGCGTGCGCATGTTCTTCTTTGAGTATGACTGCTACGCTGATGACCGCCTGCTTCTCTCCGTCCGCAATGGTCAAGCTGGATTCTTTACTGATGAAGAACTGGCGAGCTCAAAGGGCGTTCTCTGGGACGCGGCCGAAGATGGCCCGCCAACGGAGAGCCCGCGCCTGGCTCAAACCAAGCCGTCCGCCAAGACACAGTTTTCCGAGTCCGAAGTCGCCGCGTTCCGGGCCGGCGATACGTTCGATTGTTTCGGGGCGGGCTTTGAACGTGCGGCTCCTCATTCGCGTCCGGCGAAATTGCCGTCAGGCCGGCTGGCGCTTTTTGATGAGGTCGTAGCGTTCGAGCCGGCCGGTGGCCCCTGGGGCCGTGGATATCTCAAAGCCCGCCACCACGTTCCGAAAGATGCCTGGTTCTATGATGGTCATTTCCATGAGGACCCGTGCATGCCCGGCACGCTGATGGCCGAAGCTGCCGTGCAGACGCTCGAGTTCACCGCAGCAGCGCTAGGCCTGACGATTGAGCGCGACAGCCATGTGTTCGAGCCTGCAACGGGCGAACAGGCCGTCTTCTACTGCCGTGGACAGGTCACGCCCGAGGAGGACCACGAGGTGACTTACGAAGTCTTCGTCGACGAGATCATCGATGGCGAAGAACCGATGGTGTTTGCGAGCCTGCTCGCGCGTTCAGATGGCCGCAAAGTCTTTTACTGCCCTCGCTTCGGGGTTCGCCTGCGAAGACACTGGCCGGTCACGGTGAAGGGCCGCCGTATCCCACATTATGTCAATGACGAGTGCGATGTGCGGGGCGATGAGGCCGCCCTTCTCGAGTGCGGATCAGGCGCGCCCAGCCGTGCCTTTGGCGAGATGTATGCGCCCTTCGACAAGGGCGGAACCGTGCCCCGCCTGCCGCAGCCGCCTTATCATATGGTCAGCCGGGTGCTGTCGGTCTCCGGCCCGGCAGGCGCGCAGAAAGCCGGTTTGACGGCGGTCACTGAATACGACATTCCACCCGACGCCTGGTATTTCGAAGATGGCGGCACAGGCACAATGCCGTTCAGCGTGCTGACGGAAGTTATCCTGCAGCCCTGCGGCTGGCTCGCCTCCTATTCCGGCTTCGCGCTATCCGGCGAAACACGCTTCCGCAATCTCGATGGGAACGGCAAGACCCACCGGCAGGTGCGCCCCGAAGATGGCCTCATCCGGACACAGACCACGCTGACACGCTGCTCACGCATCGGGCCGATGACGATCGTGTTCTTCGCCCTGGACGCCACGCTCGATGACGGCACGCCGGTCGTCTCTCTGGAAACGAGCTTCGGCTTTTTCACCAAGGCGGCGCTCGCCTCGCAGGCCGGACTGAAAGCGAGTGACGAGCAACAGGCCTTTTTCGATGCGCCCGCCGACCCGCCAAGCGAGGCGGACACCCTGCTGCCTGTCTCGTCAAACCGGCTGGCCCTGTTCGATGTGATCGACCGGTTCGAGCCTGACAGCGGCGAAGCGGGCAAGGGCCGTATTCGTGCGCGCCAGACCGTCAATCCATATGCCTGGTATTTCAGGGCTCACTTCTTCTCTGACCCGGTCCAGCCCGGTTCGCTCGGACTTGAAATGCTGGTGCAGCTTCTGGCGCGGGCCGCGGACCTGAAAGGGCTGGCAGACCGTTTCGATGCGCCGGTCTGGGAACCAATCGCGCCAGAAGAAGACCTTGTCTGGACGTATCGCGGACAAGTTAATCCAACGGCCGGCCTGGTTACCCCGATCGTCGAAATCACCGACATTGTCGAGCAGGACGGCCATATGCGGGTCATCGGCACGGGATCGATCTGGGTAGACGGCATGCGCATCTATGAAATGCGCGGCATCAGCATCGTGCTCAAGGCAGACGGTGGCACACCAGCAGCACGATCCATCTTGAAATTCGACCGGGAGACTGATGACTGGGCGAATGCGCACAGGCCCACTTACACAATCCCGGCGCTGCCCCTGCTCGCTCAGGCTGGCATGGCATTGAGAGAGACGGCGAGAAACAAGAAAGCGCCCTATCCGATTGAACTGGAATCCTTTGCGCCGACCCGCTGGGCCAGTATCGGCGAAGCTGGGTTGAGCGTTGAAGTCCTTGCCGGCCAGGATGGCCAGGTCCGCCTCAGGGGCCGCGACGGTCTATCGGGAGACGCGCCCTGGTACGACATATCGGCCGGAAGGATTTCCAATCCCGTTCGCCCGCCAAGAGGCACGATCGGGTCCGGCAAACATGGCCGCAAGCGCGCCAATCCTTACAGAAGTGCAGACCTGTTTCACGGCGAGAAGCTCCAGCCCGTCACCGAATTGCGCCGCAGCGCGTCCGGCTTTGAGGCGAAGCTCGATCTCGCCTGCGCCGCAACGCCCGGCGACCCGTTCGATCCCGTCATTCTCGACGGGCTGGTGCACGGGCCGCCGCATGAAACGCCTGAAGAATGGTTCCCTGGCACTGAGGGATACGCGATCTACCCTGTCCGCATCGACAGGCTGATCATCTGCTCTGACGTGCCAGACAATGGCGTTCTAACGGTCCGCGGCAGGCCTGGCATTCCTGATCCGGTCAATGGAAATCTCCCGGTGACGATCGAGGCCTATCTCGATGACACGCTCTGGGCGCGTCTTGAACTGATTGAGAAAGCCTACCCCAAGGGCCCAATGTCGGACCTCAGCGCCAAGGACCGGCGGGGCTTTCTGACGGGTGCCAGAAGCGATCACCCCGCGGCGCTGAGCCGCTGGGACGGAGCGCGCACCCTGCTCTCGCCTGCGGATGTCATTGCCTGCGACTGGCTGCCAGGAACGGTATCGGCCGCATGGGGCTGCGAAGGCCGTACGGGAGCCGAGCTCGTCAGAGCCGTCGCCATCAAGGAGCACTTTGCCCGCAAGTGGGGCATCCACCCGCGCCGTGTCGGTCTCGACATGCCATTCGCGATTGGACCCGGTGGTCGCGCCCGCTACAGAATCGCGTTTGATACCGCTCTTAGAGCCTGGGCGGTCACGGACGATCCTTATGAGTGAATTCGAACTTGTCGTCGCCGATGAACGCATGCTGCCTCTGGTCCAGCATCTGCGCTACCGCGTCTATTGCGCGGAGAAAAAATTCGAAATGGCCGGCGCTGATCATGAAGCGCGCCTTCTGACCGACACTGCGGACAGGCTTGGCGTGACGTTCGCGTTGTTTGACGGCGCACACCTCATCTCAAGCGCGCAAGTTATCCCGGTCGACCCTCTGGCCCCGCAGGCCGGTTTTGACGTGTTCGACCTTCGCAATTCGCTGCCGCGGCCTGACCAGGGCGCCGTCATTGTATCCAAACTCGTGACGTCGCCCGACAGGAGGGGCTCGAAATCGCTGGGGCCTGTCATGCGTGCGATCCTGGCATTCGTGACGGCGGAAAAGCGCCGTTACATCGCCATTCTCGCAGAGCCCTCAATGGTCGATTTCTATGCCTCGATGGGCTTCGACGCCGTTCGCGATGATCTCGAGGCCGCCCCCTTTGGACGTGTCACGCTTATGGTCTTCGACATGCAGGACGAGCAGCACCTGAGCGGCCGGTCGCTGGCGGGCTGGATGTTCAAATCCGTGTTTGCGGGCTGAAGGCGATCATCGCCGAAGGCTAAACAGCCAACAAGTGTTCAGGCGACGGCCCGCTGATCTGCAAAGAGGTCAATCTGGTCCAGAAGGTCTGACAAATGCTGGGGCGCACCGCCCTTAATGCAGCGAAGGGTCGACTCCTGAGACTCAAAACGCGCGATTACGGCCTCCCGGGCACGGCTCACCCGGCTTTTGACCGTTCCGGCCGAGCAGCGACAAACGAGAGCTGCCTCTTCATACGTCAGACCGGCCGCGAGCACGAGAAGCAGGGCGTCGCGCTGGGCATCCGGGAGCGAATAAATGATCTGCTCCATACGGATGAAGTCCTGCCGGACTTCCTGGTCGCCGTTCTGGACAAGCGCAGCCTCTGCAAATTCCGGCTCGACGTTCACCGTCCGCCAGGCGCGGCGCAGCATCATATAGTATTCATTACGAAGGATGCGGAATATCCACGGACGCATGGGCTGCGCTGCATCGAATGTATCGGCGCATGACCATGCTTTCAGGCAGGCGTCCTGAACAAGATCATCTGCCAGGG
>NZ_JBARZC010000647.1:0-3285 GCF_049649345.1 Henriciella sp.
CTACCGCCTGTGGCCGAACCAGATCCTTATCCATGCCTCTCCGGCCGAACCTGTCGCTCTCTGGCATGATGGCGAAGGCTGGAAAGTCGTCGACAGTCTCGGCGCCGTCATGCAGGGCGTGGCCGCCGAAACCTATCCTGACCTTGTTCGTGTGTCCGGCGCTGAAGCCCCTTCCGGGGTGCCGGCGCTGATGCGCGCGCTTTCCGTTAATGGCGATGTTGCCGAGCGCACTTCCTACGCTCAACGGGTCTCGTCCAGCCGCTGGGACATCAAGCTGAAGTCGGGCACAACGATCCGCCTGCCGGCTGATCACTCAATCGATCGGGCCGCGCTCGAACTCTCAGAGCTCGACGCGGACTCTTCGCTCACTCGCCGCGGCGTCGAGCGTATCGATCTCCGTGTGCCGGGCAAGGCATTCCTCAAACCGAAACGGACAGTCGGCGAAACTAGCTCGCCGGCGGAAAGCTGATCATGGCCAGAGCTGACGCCAGACTGAAACCTGCGAAAGCCGCCCGTATCGGGCAGGCGATTGCCTCGCTGGACATTGGCAGCTCCAAGGTAACCTGCCTGATCGGACGGTACGACCCGTCTTCAAAGGCAGGCTTCACTTTTCTGGGCGGTGGGCGCCAGCAGAGCCGCGGCTTCAATGGCGGCGCGATCAAGGACATGGACGCGCTGGAGCGCTCTATCCGCCTGGCTGTCGAAGATGCAGAGCGCCAGGCCGGCGAGCGGATCGAGCAGGTCGTTCTGGGCATTACGGGCCCCAAGGTCACCTGCGAATTTGTGGCAAGCATCACAGATATCGGCGGACGCGAGGTCACGGCAAAGGATCTGAAGAAGCTGCACGCATCGGCCTTGTCGAAACTCAATGCCAAGCAGCGCGAAGTCCTGAGTGCGCATCCGGTAATCTACAAGCTGGACGACCAGGACGGGATCAAGGACCCGGCCGGCATGATCGGTGAGAAACTGAGCGTTCTCCTGTCTGTCATCTCTGCGCCCAAGTCGCTGGTCCGCAACCTCGTCGAATGCGTCGGCCGCGCCCATCTCCATGTCGACCGGATCATTCCGTCTGCCGTGGCGAGCGGGGCAGGGACGCTGATCGATGATGAAATCGAGAATGGCGCGATTTGCATCGACATGGGCTCAGGCGTCACCGCCGCCTGCGCCTTCATCAATGGATCGCCCGCCTGGCTCGGTCTGGTGCCGGCTGGCGGCAATAACGTCACGGGAGACCTAGCGCAGGGCATCGGCACAACCTTCGCTGCGGCCGAGCGCATGAAGACGGTGCACGGCAATGCGATCGTCGACGGACCAGGTATGGCCGAACGGGTCGAGGTGGCCCGGCTTGGTGATGACGGCCGGCTGAATGGCTACAAGATGGCGCGCGGAGAAATCGCTGCGATCATCGCGCCCCGCATCGAAGAGACATTCGAGTTCGCCGAAAAAATGTTTTCGACCTGCGATCTCAAAAAAATCATGCCGAGACGGACCGTACTCACAGGGGGCGGAAGCCTGCTTCCGGGCGTGCGCGACGTCGCCACGCGAGTTCTGAAACAGCCGGTACGCCTAGGAAAGCCTGTGGAAGCGGACATTTTAGGTGAATCTCATGCCAATCCGGTCTTTTCCACAGCTGCAGGTCTGCTAAGCTATGAATTCAGGGGATTTGTGGACGTGTCACGGGCTGGCAGCACGTCCGACGCAGGAGGTGCGTCCGGCAAACGCGGATTGCTGAAGAAAGTCTTTCAGTGGCTCAGTGAAAATTTTTGATCCACGAAGACTTCACTTAACTGTCTCTTAGTCTGAGGCAGGCAATCTAGAGCCTGACACTCTCGGTATGTAGATTTGTAAAGGCGGACTCAATTCATGACCCAAGAACTCAAGCCCCGGATCGTAGTCTTTGGCGTCGGTGGTGCTGGCGGCAATGCGGTCGACAATATGATCGAGGCAAAGCTGCAAGGCGTTGAGTTCGTGGTGGCCAACACAGATGCACAGGCGCTGGAGCGCTCGAAGGCTGACACCCGCATCCAGCTCGGCCTTGAAACCACGTCCGGCCTTGGCGCTGGCGCCCGACCTGAAGTTGGTGCAGCCTCTGCCGAAGAGTCGATCGACGACATTCATGAAATTCTCGAAGGCGCCCACATGGTCTTCATCGCCGCCGGTCTCGGCGGAGGGACAGGCACAGGCGCTGCGCCGATCATCTCGAAAGCCGCGCATGACAAGGGCATCCTGACTGTCGGCGTTGTGACCAAGCCGTTCGGCTTTGAAGGCGCGCGCCGCATGACGATCGCTGAAGGCGGTCTCGAAAAGATGCGCGACGCTGTCGACACGATGATCGTCGTGCCGAACCAGAACCTGTTCCGTATCGCCAATGAGCGTACCACTTTCGCCGAAGCCTTCCGCATGGCTGACGATGTGCTCTATTCCGGCGTCCGCGGCATCACGGACCTCATGGTCATGCCTGGCCTGATCAATCTCGATTTTGCCGATGTGCGCACCATCATGAAGGGTATGGGCTCTGCCATGATGGGTATGGGCGAGAGCGAAGGCGAAGGCCGCGCGCTCGAAGCAGCCCGCGCCGCGATCGACAATCCTCTGCTCGACGATGTCTCGATGAAAGGCGCCAAGGGCGTGCTCATCAACATCACGGGCGGTTATGACATGACGCTGTTCGAACTCGACGAAGCGGCCAATGAAATCCGCCGCGAAGTCGATCCTGAAGCCAATATCATCCTCGGCTCGACCTTTGATCCAGAGCTTGAAGGCCGCCTGCGGGTTTCCGTTGTGGCTGCCGGGATCGAAGTCGCTGGTGAAGAAGTAGCGAGGCCGTCAGAGACCGCTGTTGTCGAAACAGTCGCGGCACCGGTCGATGAGGACCAGCCAAAGGTTGTCGTCAGCGGCGCCGACGAGACACAGAACGACATGTTTGAAAGCGATCCACGCCCTGATTTCCGTGGCCGCCCGCTTCCACCGGCCCATATGGAGCGTGCTGAGGGGGCCGATCAGGTGTCCGCAGACGAAGTGTTCAACCGTCAGCAGCCGCAAAAAGGCGCGCCCAAGGGCGATGACGAGGCTGGCGCTGGCTTTGCCAATCTTTTCGGCTGGCGCAAGGGCACGACGCAGGGCGATAATGATCAGGACGACATCGATGTCCCGGAGAAGATCGTCTCGTCACCGGAAGACCATCCGGATGCTGCCCCGTTTGACGATGCAGACCTCGAAATTCCTGCCTTTTTGAGGCGCTCTGCGAACCACTGATTGCAGTCGGCCTGCAGCGGAAATTGCTTA
>NZ_JBARZC010000648.1:0-2045 GCF_049649345.1 Henriciella sp.
TCCTTGGCCTTGCCCAGCCCCTGCCGACGCTGGTCAATTTCGCCGAGCAGCAGTCAAAGTTGTGTGCAGCGAAGATTGCCGGCGAATATGAATTCCCGCCGCGCGAGGAGATGGAGAAGACCATTGTCGAGGACGAAAAATTCCATACAGGCCATTTCTACGATGCGCCGCGCCACACCATGCAGGTGGACTTTAACGCTTATGTAAAAGACCTTATGAAAGAGATCGAGCGGGGGCAGAAACGGGCCGGCGCCATGGCGTGAGGCGCGTGAGCGAGCGGATCCGAGGCCGATGAAACAAATAGCGATTGCCGTCCTTTTCATCTCGTTCTGGGTGGCAAGCTGCGCCTCCCCGCGCCAGCTCGTCGAGCCGCCGCGAGCGATTACCAGTACGTCTTCGGTTGTCGCCGAGCAGGGCCCGTTCAAGCCGGACGCCAATCTCTATCTCTGCCCGAACAGCACGATCACCAACGCGTTCGAGGCTGATTCCAATGACCGCATCCTGAACTTCAATCCGGTTATTCTGGTGGACGGCAAGGTCGTGATGACGCCGGTGCCTGTGAACGCGGCCTGCATGACGTCAGGCTTCGGCACACGGTTCGGGCGCACCCATAAAGGGCTCGATATCCAGGCCGGCACCGATGCGACCATCTATTCGGCCGCGCCCGGCATCATCCGGGAAGCCGGCTTCAGTACCGGCTTTGGCAATTATGTCGTGATCGACCACGGCCAGGGCATCTTCACGCGTTACGCCCACATGGCGCGGTTTGGCCCCGGCGTGGCGCAGGGCGTGACCATCGGCTTCGGCCAGCCGCTGGGTATTATCGGCCAGTCTGGAAACGCGACCGGCATCCACCTGCATTTCGAAGTCCTGACCGGCAATTACAACACGCCGAAAAAGTCCTTCGGGCTGACGGCGCGTGATCCGCTTTCATTTCCGCCCTATACAGGGTTTGGCGCAGGCAGTTAGGTCCGTGCGAAAACCGGGAGAGGGGGAGGCCTGTGAGCGTCGACACTGAGGCAAACGCGGCGTGCTGAACTGGCTGAAGCCGGACGCGCTCGCCGAAGCGTATCGCGACCCGGTCTCTTGGGCGATCCTCGCCGTCGACCTGTTCCCGCTCTATGCCATCCTCCAATTTGGCTGGGACGCTACTTCTCTGGTCTTTCTCTACTGGCTGGAAAACCTTGTCATCGGGGCGGTCACGCTTCTGCGCATGGCCGCTGCGAGCATCAAGAACGGCCTGGCCGGCGGGGTGGCCATGCTCTTCTCGGGCCCGTTCTTCACCTTCCACTATGGCATGTTCTGCTTCGTGCACGGCGTGTTTCTCATGGTGTTCGCCGAGATCAGCAGGGGCCGCGAGCCGCCCTTCCCGACACCGGTCGGCCTCGTGGAATTCGCCCTGGGCTCGGGCGCGCACATGATGGTCTTCGTCGGGGCGATATTCGCGCTGCAGCTCTTTCTCTTTTTCCGTGATTTCATCGGGCGCGGCCAATGGCGCGAAACCGAGATGGCAGCTGAAATGATGAAGCCCTATGGCCGGATCATCCTGCTGCATGTCGGCATCTTTGTCGGGTTCGGCCTGATGATGGCCCTCAACGCGCCGATGCTGGGCATACTTGCCTTGATCCTGATGCGCACGCTCTGGGGCATCTACCAAACGGTGCGGCGCAGGCTCAATCTGGACGAGACTACTGCAATTAAAGTTGACGAGCCGTCACGAATTTGATTGCTGGGGGCAGGTCAGAAGGCGCGACATGAAGACTGTAGCAAAACTTGCACAAAGCGCCGGCAAGCGCGAACGCACGAAAGCCGCGAACCGCGAAGCCATACTGGCAGCGGCCCGCCGTGTCTTTGCGCGTCTCGGTCTCGATGCAACGACCGTGCGCGACATCATCCGCGAAACCGATCTCGCCGCGGGAACCTTCTACAATTATTTCAGGTCCAAAGAGGAAGTCTTCCAGGCGCTTGCCGATGAAAGCACCAAACGCTTCCGCCCGCGCCTGCAGACAGTGCGCGCAAAGGCGACCACGTTCGAGGAATATATC
>NZ_JBARZC010000649.1:0-4628 GCF_049649345.1 Henriciella sp.
CTGTGAATGGAGATGCGCCGCGTCCATTCGTGCTCGCCGGGCGGGGTGAGGGCGCGCTCAACTGGTTCATCGATGGCGAGCCTTGCCCGACCGACGATGCAGGCCTGCCGGTCTGGCTGCCGGAGGCCTCCGGATTCTACAAGGTCAGCGCGGTCGATGAGGCCGGGCGCGAAGCCAGTGTACGGGTGCGGGTGATTGGGGCCGCGGGATAGAAAAAGCCCGGCGAGGTCATCGCCGGGCCTGATCAATTGAGGCTGAATTCAGATAGCTAGAATGTGTAGCCGATCTCCACACCCCAGGTCAGCGGCTCGTTTACGAAGCCTGTGAGGTTGTTGAAGTCGATCGCGCCTTCGAGGCGTTCCTCATCGGTGATGTTGCGGCCAAACACTGCGAGATCGACGCCATTGTTGCCCTGCCAGCCAGCGCGCAGGCCGCCCGTCCAGTAACCGTCTTCGCCAAACTCGATTGACTCATAGAGGAAGAAGTTGGTCTCGCCTTTATAGGCCCAGTCTGTGTAGGCGTAGAGCTCGCCGCCCTCGAACGGGATGGCGTAGCGCGCTGTGACATTAGCAATCCATTCGGGGGCATTCGGGAAGGCATTGCCGTCAACAAACGCTGCGCCTGAGACAGGATCAACCGCGTCGGTCACGGTGCAGGGCGCACCGCAAACCGGGATCAGGAGGCCGGCATCCTTGATCTCCGTCTTGTTGTAGGAAAGGCCCGCCGTAACGAGAAAGTTCTCTGTCACAGCCGCTTCGATATCGGTCTCGAAGCCATAGCCTTCACCCTTGTCTGCATTGAACAGGGCGACCGTATTGTCCTGGCCGCCAACGGCTGTGAGCTGCTGGTCCTTCAGCTCATAATAGAAGACGCCGGCATTGGCACGGACGCGATTGTCTAGAAGCTCGGATTTGATGCCGGCTTCATAGGAAATCACGCTCTCGCTGTCAGCGATGGAGACGGTGTCACCAAAAACCAGGCGGCCCTGGATGGACGGACCACGAAAGCCGCGGGCAATCCGGCCATAGAGGTTTACCGCGTCGTTCGCCTCATAATTGGCGGAGATATCCCAGCTCACCTGGCCATCGGAGACCTCGCCGGAGATCGGGCCGATCGGTCCGGCCCCGGCCGGGCTGAGCTGGCGCGCGACGCTGAACGTCTTTTCTTCGTCCGTGTAGCGGGCACCGCCCGAAACGGTCAGCTGATCGGTGAGGTCATAGGAGACCGACGCAAAGACGCCGACGCTATTTGTGTCGCCGTCGCGTGTGGCGAGGCCGTTGAGCGGCGCGCCGGGCGACAGTGAGTCATAGCTGACCGATGAGATGGACAGCTCTTCGTCGAACAGGAAGACCCCGCCCTGCGCCTGCAGCGCGCCGCCATCATCATAAGAGAGGCGGATTTCATTGGTGATCTGGGTGAGGTCATTGACCTTGCCGCCAGTCTCGGACGGGAAGGGGATGACACCCGGGCCGAAATTTCCCTCGCCAAGGAAGGCTGCACCAAAGCCACCGTCAATATCACCAACCGAATCGACTTCCGCCGTCTCATAGCCGCCGACATAGGTCAGGGTCAGCGTATCGGAGAGCTCTTTCTCGACCTTCAGCGTTGCGCCCCAGGTCTCCTGTTCGAGCGAGTTGCGCCCGTCATAGAAAACCGTGTCGAAGTCGAAGCTGTCATTGAGGCCGCGCTGGCCCTGCGTGATCACATTGGCGCGGAACAGGCGCGCCGAGCTGTCATTGCTGCGCGCATGCAGGTTGAGCAGGGCAGAGAACGTGTCGTCGAACGGGGTCAGCAGGATCTGGAAGCGGCCGGCATATTCGTCGAAACCCTCATATTGGTCGGGCTCGCCGGTAAAGGCGTTGTCGACGAAATCGTCGCGGTGCTGGTAGAGGCCCGAGACGCGCATGGCCACGGCCGGATTGAGGCGCCCGCCAATCGCACCTTCCACTTCCTGGGTATTGTAGGAGCCGATCGAGCCGCGAATATAGCCGGTCGTCTCGTCGCCAGGCTTCACACTGTCGAACTTGATGATGCCGCCGGGTGTGTTGCGGCCAAACAGCGTGCCCTGCGGCCCGCGCAGCACTTCGATATTCTCAAGATCGAAGACCGGGAAGCCCTTCAGGATCGGGTTTTCGTACGGCACATCGTCATAGACCAGCGAGACCGGCTGAGAGGCATTAAGGTCAAAGTCGGTATTGCCGATGCCGCGAATGTAGAAGCGTGGGAAGGCGCGTCCGAAAGAGCTTTCTGCGATGACACTCGGCACACGCGCCGAGAGAAAGCGCACATCAGCGCCCCCCGATTTCAGGACGTCGAGTTTTTCGCCATCGACCACCGTCATCGAGATCGGCACGTCCTGCAGGTCTTCTTCGACGCGCTGGGCGGTCACGGTGACTGGCGCCAGGCGCGCTTCGGCGTCCGGCGCGGTCTGGGCGTGCGCTGACACCGAGAAGAGCAGGCCAGCAGCGCAGAACGCCGAGCTGGCGGCAAGAATCGTTTTGAGGGACATGCGGACCATTCCTGTGGAGAGGCATTCGCGCCCGCCGCTCACCGGCCGGCCCTTACCGCTCTTGAACCGTGAGGGAGCCGGTCATGGCAAGCAAAACATGCTGTTTTCGCGGAGGTTGAAAGGCCCGCGCACATTTCTGTTGCGGCACTGCAACAAATTTAAGCCGGTCGTCAGGTCCAGGGATTGAACCGTGTCTTCGGGCGGACAGGTTCGCTCTCTTCTGCGGTTTCCTCTTCCGCCGGTTCGGGCGCGGTTTCCGGCGACGCCTCGGCGGTTTGCGTGCCTGGCTCGCTCTCCGGCGTCTCGCTTACCGATTCCAGCGTTTCGGCGGGGCTGGTCAGGAAACTATCATTGCCCTCTTCAACGGCAACCTCCGGGGTTTCGTCCATGGGCGGCTCGCGGAAATCGGCCGGATAGTCGTCTGTGGCGTCGATGACGACCGGCGAGCGTGTGACCTGCTCGTCCTGCCCACCGCTGCCAGGCTCTCTGGGCGAAGATGGCGTGAACCCGGTCGATCTTGCACCGAAGCCGAGGCCGGCGCTGAACGTGTTGATCGACATGACATTCGACACAGGAGGCTGCTGAGGCGGCGCTTCGTCTGTCTGGTCTGTCTGAACCGCGACGACGTCTTCCGGCACATCTGCCTCAGCCGCTGGTGCTGGGTCCGGCGCGCTGGCTGGCTCGGCTGCGACGGTATCGTCTGGCTGGGTCGCGGCAGCGGTATCTTCAGCCTCGACGGCCTCATCCGGCAGGGTCATGCCTGTCGAGGCAGCGCCGAGTTCTGAGGATACATCGTCTTCGGTTGGCGGCGCCTCAGCCGACAGGTCCGCGCCCGCCACGGCAAGGCCGCCTGCGCCGAAGGGCACATAGCGCGGCGCGGTGTAATCACCCGCGGCGTCTTCAATTGCCGGCTCGGCGGGGGCGTCATCGGAGGCCTCAGGTTCCGCATCGCTGGCTTCAGCAGAAACACTCATCTCGTCGGAGGTGTCGGCTTCGTCGACCGCGCCGCCGGTTTCTTCTGAATTGTCTGCAAGCTCTTCAGCGGCCTCAGTGACCTCTCCCAGTGTCGCATCCTCCGGCGCATCGGCTGGCAGGTCGGACTGGGCGAGCGTATCGACACTCTGCTCGGTTTCGTCGTCTTCAATGTCGAAACTCTGTCCATGGTCCGGCATGACCGAGAAAGACGGGAACTCTGTCGACGGCGAATCGGCATCGGCCTCTGTATCGGTGTCTTCTGCCGGAGCTGGTTCGGCCTGTGCATTCTCATCTGTGGCGTTGGCGGCGCCCGCGGCCTCTCGCTCAACTGGGTCGGCTGAGGGATCTTCCGCCTCCGGCTCATCCGCATCAGCTGAGGCCTGTTCCGCCGTCTGTTCAGCGGCGTCTGCCTGCGGTTCCGGCGCCGGACCATCGGCGCTTGCGGCATTCACTTCGCCGGCGAGCCGGGCAACCGCGCCGCTGACATCATCTTCATCCTCAACCGGCGCATCGTCTTCGAGTTGGTCGGAACCAGTCTGCGTCGATTCTGAAGAGTCGCTCTGTGTGTCGCCGAGCAGGGCCGCTTCAGGCACGCTGGCGTCGACAAGGTCCTCTTCTGCGGCAGGCCCGGCGTCACTCTCTTCAACCGGTTCAACGCTCGTCACATCCTCTTCGGTCTCATCCGCTGCGCCAGATGCGATTTCGCCTGATGCGAGAATTTCGGTGTCGTCGCCTGCGTCCTCGAACGCTTCTTCTGGCAGGGCTTCAGCAGAAACGGCCGCTACGTCGGCAGCCGGCTCGGTCTCATCTTTTGTCTCCGCCTCAGCGGATGCATCCGTCTCGGTGTCTGCCTCCTCGGACAGGCCTGCGAGGAGCGTGTTGATCGCGTCTTCTGTGCCGCGCGCTTCGCGGTAGGCCTGGCGTGCAATGGAGGCGACGACATCGCCATAAGTGCCGCCATCGGCGTGCGGTGCGCTTTTCAGCAATGTGGTCGTTGCATCTTCGAGCGGTTTGCCTGACTCCGTCGTCAGCAGGACGCGCGGCGGCTCGGCCGTCAGGCGGACAACATAGCCTTCGGTGGCGTAAATGACTTCGCCATTGTCCTTTTCGACCCAGTCGATCTTGTTCTGGGCCGTCATCACGG
>NZ_JBARZC010000650.1:0-6813 GCF_049649345.1 Henriciella sp.
TACAGACTGAAATCGACATCGAACACCTGCTGTCGATGACGGGCGGTGATGCTGATCTTGCCGAAGAGGTCATCGATATCTTCCGCCAGCAGGCTGAAATCTGGTCGAGACTGCTGGATCCGCGCGCGCCTGCGTCCCAATGGGCAGACGCCGTTCACACGCTGAAGGGCGCCGCGCTCAGCATCGGGGCACACGACCTGGCGTCAGTCTGTCAGGAGGCCGAGACGGCGGGACGCGATCTGCCGCCGACGACAGCGGGCGCTGCCTTGTTGCTGAATGATGTGAAAGACCAGATCGCCGTCACGCTTGAAGCGTGCGGGCGTGCCACTCACGCCTTGTCGCGGCCAGGCTTGAGAGCGTCGAAGGCCTCAAACTCATAGGCAATGCAGCGGTCGATCAGGGTGCGCCAGACCGGCTCTGCAATCGAAGCTGACAATCCCTCACGTTTTGCCTCCGCCAGCACTTTGGTGATGACATCCTCGATGCGCTCGCGGTCGTGCACGCTCTTGCGGGTTCCCTTGATACGGGCAGCAGCGTCCATGAAGGATTGACGCTCTTCGAGCAGTTTCACCAAGTGCCGGTCAAGCCGGTCAATCTCGAAGCGAACATCCGCCATTGTTTCGGCGCTCTGCGCAGTATGACGTCGGGTATCTGGATCGGCTGTGTCGGTCATGAATGCTCCTGAGCCGGCAATAGGTCTTCGCTACATATAAGACGAGCCGCCAGACGCAATGGTGTGGCGGCTCGACGCAGAGGTATATTGTGCAGCTAGTGCTCGATGAAGCTTGGGCCGCGCGCCTGGATTGGCGATTGGTCGAGCATGCCGCCCTGTTCGATCAGCATCTGAATACGCTCATCATCAAGCAGCCGGGCGACATTGGCCAGGGTCGCAAGATCTTCAGAGGAGGCTTCTGCAACCGGACCAAGGCCCGGCAATCCGCCCTGAGGGACAGGATAGAACATGAGACGTGTCTGCTCGTCGGCATCGATACCGGCAAGCTCACGCGCCTTTCCGACAGCATCCATCAGTCCGCCAATCTCGTCGACGAGGCCGACCTGGAGGGCGTCTTCACCCGTCCAGACGCGGCCGCGCGCAATCTCGCGAACATTGTCCTCTGGCAAATTACGCCCGTCCGCGACCAGTCCGATGAACCGGTCATAGCCGCGCTCCAGCCAGGCATGGAGCAGCTCGCGCTGTTGCTCGTCGAAGCCTTCCAGCGTCGACATCGCGCCGGAGAAAGGTCCGCCGACCGAGATGGCTTCGGAATTGATGCCGATCTGGCGCAGGCCATCAGCGATGGCGAGCTTGCCGCCAAAGATGCCGATTGATCCTGTGATCGTCGATCGGCTGGCCATGATCCAGTCCGCGCCGGTCGAGACATAGTAGCCGCCTGAGGCAGCGACCGAGCCCATCGAAACCACGACCGGCTTGCCGTTCCCCTGGACACGTTCAACCGCACGCCAGATCTGGTCGGACGCTGTCGGCGATCCGCCCGGGCTGTCGACCCTGAAGACAATCGCTTTCACGCGCTCGTTCTCACCGGCCTCAAGAATGGCGCCTGCGATTGCATCGGATGCGAAGTCAGAGCCGCCATTCAGGAAATCACCGCCAGATCCGCCTGTCACAATTGGACCTTCACCCCCGACGATCGCAATCGCGGACGTGCCGAGGGGGGCAGTTGGAGAATTATAGGACAGAATGTCGACGAGTTCGGTATCGTCGCCTCCGCGTTCCTTTACGCCGTCCATTGCATCTTCTGGCCAGCCGAGATCATCCGCCAGACCCAGTTCAATCAGGCGCTCAGGGCTGAGGGGCGCATCGGCCAAGGCAGACTTCACGGCGTTGATCGACAGATCGCGGTCTTGTGCAATGTCGCTCACGGTCGCTTCCCAGAGCGATTCCGCAAGTTCTGTCATTGCGAAGCGGTGAGCTTCTGTATAGCCGGTCTCCTTGTAGACGTTCGGTGCGTTCTTGTACTCATAGAACTGGTCGATCTGAGCCGTGACATTGAGGCGGTCGAGCAGGTCCTTGAAGAACAGGGTCTCGAACGTAATGCCGCTCGGCAGGAAATCGCCGCCCGGCTGAACGATGACTTCATCGGCCGCCGCCATGACCCGCATCATCGAAGGGCCGCCGGCATAGGTGCCTTGTGAGTGGACCACAACGAACTTGCCGGCGTCGCGCAGTTTGTGGATGGCGTTTCGCATCTCTTCTGCGCGCGACGATCCGACCGAATACTCGCTCGCCCGGATCAGGACGCCTTTGACTGCGTCGTCGCTTGCTGCGGAATCAAGCCGGGTCAGAACATTGACGAAGCCTTTTTCGCCGAACAGAGCCGCGAGCCCAGACGTCGCCGGTTGGTCATCGAGATTGTTGCGAAGGTCGATGGTCAGAACCATCGAAGCTGGATTGTCGCCATCTCCAGAAAGAGAAGCGCCTGCAGAATTTATCCATCCACCAATCACCATGGAGGCAATAAAGAAGAGAAGGATTGCGCCCAGGATCGTGCCAGCAATGGCACCGCCCAAGGCTATGAAGAATGTTCGCACGACGTAACAACCTCCGAACCGTCGAATTTATCAATAAACGATATGGATTATATCGGTAAAAAGTAAAGAGGCGATATGTTTTACAGGGGGAATCTAACTGTCTTCGAAGAATGAAGAAGACTGGTCGGAATAGGAGGATTCGAACCTCCGACCCCCGCCTCCCGAAGACGGTGCTCTACCAGGCTGAGCTATATTCCGGCCTTGAGCGCGCGGCTATATAACAGGCGGTAGACAGTGGCAAGATATCGGCCTGGCTGTGCGTCCAACAAAGTGCAGCTGTATTTGGGTCAGTTGGGGAGTTGCAAGCTCATACCGGATTGAGTATGTCCCTGCCTTCGCCAGATGTTGGGGTATCGCCAAGTGGTAAGGCATCGGTTTTTGGTATCGACATTCCCAGGTTCGAATCCTGGTACCCCAGCCACTCTCTCCGGTTTCCGGCAGAACCGACGGGCCCGCAGTAAACGCGGCCACTCCCATTGAATTCTATAGTAATTTCCAGGCCGTCTTCAGGTGGTCGTGAATTTGCCATGATTTTAAGCACTGTGATGCGTGATTGTGCTTGCGCGTCAAATCGGTAAGTTTTTTAAACGGTTTGTGAACGGCCATTGATCCGACGCGTTGCTGTTGCTAGCGTTCGGGGCGATGGTTGCCTTGGCGACCCCTTTAGGCGTAAAGCCGAGAAATCAATTATAAAAAGAGAGTGCGCTCAGAGCACTCCGGACAAATTGGGGGAGGTCAGAGGTGTTCTCACCACATCTCCTCCAGAACTGCGGGCTTGTGTGTGTCCGTTTAGCAGTGTGGCGGCCCGCCAGTAGATTAGGGGGCAGGGTCGCAATAGAAGTTTCACCGTGCAGTTCATGCACGACCATTCGGAGAGTGAGAGGCAAACCTCATGAAAAAAGTACTGACACCGGCGCGGGGTGCCGTGGCAGCGGTAATTGTTGCCGGTTTGGCAATGCCCGTCATGGCCCAGGGCCAACTGCGCCAGGCGCTTGATACCGGAGAGGAGGCCACTCGCAGGGCCGAACAGGTTCAAGAGCAGATTAACCAGCTGGACGATCAACGTTCTGACATGGTTAGCGAGTTCCGGACCCTTCTCCAGCGTACGCAAGCCGCGCAACTCTATGCGCGCCAGCAGGAGAAAGTCGTCGAAAGCCAGCGCCGCGAGCTTGAATCGCTTGAAGAGCAGCTTGGCCGGGTTGACGAAATCACGGCCCAGACGACACCGATGCTCATCGACATGATTTCCGATCTGGAAGCCTTTGTCAGTGCTGACCTTCCCTTCAAACTCGTAGAGCGCCGCGCAGGCATTGATGAGTTGCGCGCTGCCATGGAAAATCCGCAAGTTCCGATCGTCGAGCAGTACCGCCTGATCATCGAGGCATATAAGCGCGAGATGGAATATGGCCGCACGATTCAGACCTGGCCTGAGGCGATCAATATCGACGGCAATGAGGTGATGGTCGACATGTTCCTTTATGGACGTGTTGCACTCGTCTACGTCTCCCCGGACCGCAAATATGCTGCCCGCTATGACCGCGCGAGCGGCGATTGGGTGCCGGTGGAAAACAAGTTCAAGGAAGACATTGCAGAGGCCATCAAGGTCGCGAAAGGCACCACCACTCCGAAAGTGCTTTACGCGCCAGCAACCCGCCTCAGCGTGTCAGCTCAGTAAGCGCCAGAGAATTCAGAGGAATTTGACATGAAACTATTCACCAAGTCTCTGCAGACCCTCGGCGCTACCGCGCTCGTTATGGGATCTGCCATTGCCTTTTCCGCCCCTGCCATGGCCCAGGACAATGTATCGCTCGGCGACATTCTCCGACGCGTCCAGCAGGATTCCCAGCAGATGTCGGCTGAAGACGAGCGCCGCCTCCAGGAGTTCCGCCAGCAGACAGCTGAGCAGTCGCGCCTGATGGGTGAGGCCCGCGGTCAGCTCAATGCAGCTGAAGCCCGCGGCCGCGCCCTGTCAGCTGAGTTCGACGAAAACGAGCGTCAGCTGACCGAGCTTTCTACAGAACTCGAAACGCAAGCCGGCGATTTCGGTGAGCTGCTTGGCCAGTTCCGCACCGCGGCTGGTGAGACGATGCCGATCATCAAGGAATCGCTGTCCAACTACGAGTATTCTGGCCGTGCCGAGAAGCTCGCTGAGGTGTCCGAGGCCCGCTCGCTTCCAACCCGCGAAGACCTCGATGCGCTGCCAGCAGCGATGCTGCAGGAAATGGTCGCCCAGTCGGAAGTCAAAACCTTCGTTGGTCCGGTCGCAGGCGCTGGCCCGGAAGGGGAAGTGGCTGAAACCGAAGTCATGCGTGTCGGCGTGTTCACGGCTGCGACAACGGACAATACCCGCTTCCTGGAAATCATTTCCGAGAATACGGATGATCCGTATCTTCGCGTTCTGAAAGCCCAGCCGGGCGGCGACTTCCAGTCCGCCATGAACAAGCTGATCAACGCCAGTGAAGGCGAAGTCGTCATCACGCCAGTTGACCCGACCAAAGGTCAGCTCTTTGCAGTTGCTGGCGAAATGCCAACGCTGGACCAGCGGATCGCCCAGGGCGGTATCGTTGGCGCCGTCATCCTCGTGCTTCTGGCCATTGGTGCTGCCTTCGCGATCTTCAAGATTGTCACGCTCTTCCTGATGGGCGGTGCAATGCGCAAGACGGCCAAGACCCGCGAAGCCGGTACAGGAAACCCGCTCGCCCGCGTCTTCGAGGCTTATGAAACCAACCGTCACCAGGATATTGAATCGCTCGAGCTGAAACTCGACGAGCAGATCCTGCGCGAATCACCGAAGATCGAGCGCTTCAATGACATCGTCAAAGTGCTTGCCGCTGTGGCGCCTCTTCTCGGCCTGCTCGGTACGGTTATCGGTATGATCATCACCTTTACCGCCATCACCAACTTTGGTGCCGGCGATCCGAAGCTGATGGCTGGTGGTATCTCGGTCGCTCTTATGACGACGGTGCTTGGTCTTGTTGCTGCCATTCCGCTGCTTCTGCTGCACGCAGTCGCTGCGTCCCTGGCGCGCGGCAACCAGCAGATCCTCGATGAGCAAGCCGCAGGCCTCGTGGCCGAGCGCGCAGAGTCCAACACGGGAGTGGCCTAAGGCCGCTCCCTCCTTCGGGAGGTATCCTTATGGACTTAGGACTTAACGATCTTGAGGCCTTTCTGGCACGGGGTGGACCAGTCCTGCTTGTCATTATGGTGGCCACATTCATTATGTGGGCGCTGATCCTGGAGCGGCTCTTCTATTTCCGCTTCGCGCACCAGGCTGTTGCAAACGATGCGATTGCCGAGTGGAATGCCCGCTCCGACCGCAAGTCGGTGCTGGCCCACTGGGTGCGTGACAAGCTGGTCTCCGAAGTACGCATCAAGGCCGAAGCCAATGTCTCCATGACAAAGGCCATGGTGGCGCTCGCGCCGCTTCTCGGTCTGCTCGGGACAGTAACAGGCATGGTGACCGTGTTTGACGTCATGGCCATTACCGATGGCGCAGACGCAAAGGCAATGTCGGGCGGCGTATCACGCGCTACACTCCCGACAATGGCAGGCATGGTCGCGTCGATCTCCGGCATCATCTTTACATCCGGCATGGACTCCAAGGTGAACCGCCTTGTCCAGAAGGTCGAAGACGAAATGGAGATTGGCTGATGCGAGGAAGACAATCCAAGACGCCTGATGAGGCCACTGTCGACCTCACACCGATGCTCGATGTGGTGTTCATTCTCCTCATCTTCTTCATCGTGACCTCGACCTTCATCCAGGAACGGGCGCTCGGCCTCGAGCCGCCGCCCCCTCCGACGCCGCCCAACCAGGATCAGCAGGAAAATCAGGCGATCCTTGTCTATGTCGGTGAAGACAATCTGATCACGGTCAACGGCCGCTATACCGAGCTTGCCGGTGTGCGGGCGAACATGGAACGGCTTCGCGCCGAAAATCCCGATAGCGCCCTCATCATCCAGGCTCACCCAAGAGCCCGGACGGGTGTCATCGTCAAGATCCGTGACGAAGCGTACAATGCGAAGATGAACCGCGTGAACATTGTACAGAGTGAAAGCTAGGAGGCAGATATGGCACGTAGAAAACGCATGTTGGCCTCTGACAGTAGCGGGGATGATGACGTCAACCTCACCCCGATGCTGGACGTTGTCTTCATCCTTCTGATCTTCTTCATCGTCACCGCCCAGTTCATCAAGGAACCCGGTGTCGATATCTCGAAGACGGAAGTGGACAATCTGGAGCGCCAGAACCCGCTCGGTATTC
>NZ_JBARZC010000651.1:0-1867 GCF_049649345.1 Henriciella sp.
AGGTAGAACCGTCCGACCTCCATCTCCTTGGCGGCAAGGTGATCGAAAGCAAGGTCGAATTTCTGCGTCGAGAGGCTGGCATATTCGCTGCCGGGATAAACTTCGATCACACGCTGCAATGACCGCAGGGCCTGAACCGTCAGCCCCTGATCGCGGCCGATTTCATCGATCTGGTCATAATACGATAGAGCAACCAGATAGGCGGCATAGGGCGCGTCTTCCTCTGCGGGATAGAAGTCGAGGTAACGCTGTGCCGCGGCCCGGCTGCTGGGGTAATCTTCGTCACGGTGGAATGCGAAGGCCTGCATGATCAGCGCACGCTCGGCCAGCGCCGAATAGGGGTAGAGCCGCTCGATCTCGCCAAAGGTGATCGCGGCATCATCGGCCTGTCCATCGGACAGTTGGCGTTCGGCCAGTTCATAGATCTCATTCGCGGCCAGATTGTCGACCGGTGGTGCACTATCCAGCCCCCCGCATGCAGCAATCGCGATAAGCGACGCCGCCAGGCAGGATCGGATCAACCAGCTTTTCGGGTTGGCTTGTCTTACTGACATTGCAAAGGCCTCACTCACACCTGTCGCAGGCGGAAATAAGCGCCGCCGTTCTTGGCCCTTCGTCTAGCATAGAAAAATGAGGGGCAAAATGCCTTTTGCAGCACAGCGTCTTCACGACCCTGTCGCAGTCTCAGGCGACGGCCGCGAGGTCTGCGGCGCTGACCCCTACACCAGGCAGACGCGCCGCGATGCGGTGGTCGCAGGTCGTCCAGCGCCAGGCGTCCGGTTGCGCAAAGAGGGTCCGCAGCAATCCGTTCGTCACCGCATGGCCGGCCCTGTGACCGGTGTAGCGACCCAAAATCGGCGCTCCGGCCGTATAAAGGTCGCCGAGAGCGTCGAGCATCTTGTGCCGGACAGCCTCATCGCTGTGGCGCCAGCCGCCAGGCGTCAGCACGTTCGCGCCGTCGATGACCACCGCGTTCTCGACAGTACCACCCAGCGCCAGTCCATTGGCATGCATCGCGGCGACATCGGAGGCGCGGCAAAAAGTGCGGCTGTCACAAAGTTCGCGGACAAAGGCCCCGTTCGCCATATTGAGGGTTTTGGTCTGACGTCCGATCGCGGGGTCGGTAAAAGCGATCTCGAAATCGATTTGCAGACTTGTCGCCGGCCCGAGGGTGGCACCCGCAAGTCCCTCCACGAAGCTCACCTCACGCAAGACTTCGATCACCTGCAAGGGGGCGGACAGCCGCTGCATACCGGCCTGCATGAGACCGCGCACGAAGGGTGCGGCGCTGCCATCGAGGATCGGAATTTCCGGTCCATCGAGATCGACCAGCGCGTTATGTATCCCGCAGCCCGCCAAAGCCGCCATCAGATGCTCGATGGTGGAAACGGTCGCGCCATCGGCATGGGCCAGACGCGTGTTCAAGGGTGTTACCTCGACACATGACCACAGCGCGGGAATCAGCGGCATTGCGGGCAGATCGATCCGCCGAAAAACGACACCGTGACCCGCAGCGGCGGGACGTACGACGACACGTACAGGCGCCCCGGAGTGGAGCCCCGTTCCCTCGAAAGTTGCCGGTGAGCTTAATGTCGTTTGCACGCAGATTTCCAATGAATGACTGGCCTTCCCGACCTAATGTTTTGTGGATCAACCCTCAATTCACGCTTTGCGACGGACTGAAATATCCAAAAGGGAATGCAAAATCTTCATATCGGCAGCCGTGTAGACCGCTGATATATAATGAAAAAGACCACCCATCGGGTGGCCTTTCTCGTGAACGGACTTTACGTCTTTTTCTTGCAATATTTCGCCGTCAGTTCGCCTGACGCCGCAGAAACGCGGGAATCTCGATCTTCTCCTGATC